>CAKZKB010000562.1 GCA_937121005.1 uncultured cyanobacterium
TTCCCACGACTGACCCAATATCGGATCTAAATCCGACTAAAATTCCCCTTGCCGATCGCATTCTTCAGGTCGAAACCCATGGCAGTGACAGCCGTTCGGTACTCGAACAGTTGTGGCAACTCGAGCGATCGCGAACTGCGGAATTTGCTGACTATCTCGGACTTTCGGCAACGACGATCGAGCGAGATTTACTGTTAGTTCAAATCCAGGACACCTTGCGACAAATCGAAGTCGATCCGGGTCGCAAAGCGGCCATGATTTACGTGACAGTTACAGAAGAGGCGTTAGAACTGTTGCTGGTATCGGCACACGAACCGCCGCGACGTTACAGTATTGCCGAAGCCAAGCGAGAACATTTGTTCCCCGTTGTCAGTCGCTTGTTCGATTATATCACAGCCGTGAGCTTTCGCAACACCAATGCCTATTTAAATCCGTCCCAACAACTGTACGAGTGGATTTTTTCGCCATTAGCTGAGGACTTAGAACGCTTGGAAATCAACACCTTGCTGCTATCTCTCGATGCCGGACTACGATCGGTTCCCATGGCTGCCTTGCACGATGGCGATCGCTTTTTAATCGAACAGTATAGCCTCAGTCTAATCCCCAGTTTCAGCTTAGCCAACTTAGAATATAGCCCGCGATCGGATAGCGATATTTTAGCCATGGGGGCCAGTGAATTTCGCGATCGCCGTCCCTTGCCTGCCGTGCCGACAGAGTTGAGTTTAATTCAGCAGTCCGCTAAAAATAGTATCACCTTTCTCAACGAAGATTTTACCATAGAAAACTTCGCCCGTCAACAGCAAGAACGCAACTTTGAAATCGTTCACTTCGCCACCCACGCCGATTTTACTCCCGGTACGCCCGATAGTTCGTTTATCCAACTGTGGAACGATCGCTTAAACTTGCAACAACTGCCGCAGTTAAACTTAAATAATCCCCCAGCGAACCTATTGGTTTTGAGCGCTTGCCGGACTGCTTTGGGCGATCGCGAGGCAGAATTGGGGTTTGGCGGCTTAGCCGTGCGATCGGGAGCGCGATCGGCCCTTGCCAGCCTTTGGAACGTCAGCGATGAAGGAACATTAGTCCTCATGGGAGAATTTTATCACCGTTTGATGGGCAATAATTTTATCCTCAAAAGCGAAGCATTGCAGCAAGCGCAAATTGCCGTATTGCGCGGCGATGTGCGCCTAGAAAACGGACAGCTAATTACCGGAAACGGGGCGATCGACCTGCCACCAGAAATCGTCAGTTTGGGCAACCAACGCCTGCACCATCCCTACTATTGGTCGGGATTTACGATTGTGGGCAGTCCTTGGTAATTATACCATTTTCCTGAAGCCTATTGATGTCGATCGCGTTGGTGTAAGGGCAATTCGCGAATCGCCCTGTTGTATCAATATTGTAAAATGGTATTACACCTTAAAAAATACCCCTTTTCGATACAGTCCGTACAGCACAAACCACCAGATAACGACCGTTACGATCGCAAATGCTAGGGATCCTTCCATATTGCCCAAAGGTTGAAAAATAGTTTTATACAACCACATTTTCAGCGATAGGGTGTCGCCTTGCCAGCGAACGGGAATACGAACCAGAAGGCGAGAAACGATCCCCGAAGCAAAGAACAGAAAAATGGCATTGAGTCCGAATACCTTAAAAGGAAACGCCCACGATCGCCAATTCCAAACATCAGCCAGTTGGTAGCATATAGCAAATAGCAACAAGGCCCAACCGCCGCTAAACAGGACGAAGGAACTCGTCCACAACGCCTTGTTAATGGGAAAACCGAATCCCCACAACCAGCCGCTAATTATACAAGCAATCCCCGCGATCGCCATTCGCAAACTCGTACCGCGATCGAAGAGTTGACGGCGCAACCAATCTCCGGTAAAATATCCCATTAATACCGTTACCGATGCAGGTAGCGTGGCTAACAATCCTTCCGGATCGAACGGTCCCCGTTGCCATAAATGCGGACTTCCTAAAATAGTGCGATCGATAAAGGCAGCTAAATTTCCTTCCGGCGACAAATCTCCTGCCCCAAAACCGGGGACGGGAATCAATTGCATGGCAATTTGATAGCCAACTAGAACCGCGATCGCGAACAGCCATTGACGCGCAACCGATAAATTCAACACCACCAACGCTGCGATGAGATAAGCTAAACTGATGCGCTGCAATATGCCCAAAATTCGCAAAGTTTCCCAGGAATAGTAGGGGAACCCATTCAGAATCACCCCCAACACAAACAGCAGGGTACAGCGTCGCAGAATCCGCCAGCCAACGGGTTCCGAAGTGGCGTGAGACGTGATATACTGACTTAAAGAAAAGGCCATCGCCACCCCCGCCGCAAACAAGAAACTAGGAAAAATCAAGTCAGTGGGGGTGCATCCGTGCCATTCAGCGTGGCGCAGAGGCGGGTAAATGGCTCCCCAAGTGCCGGGATTGTTGGCTAAAATCATACAGGCGATGGCAATCCCTCGGAAGGTATCGAGGGACATCAATCGTCGAGAACGTTGGATCGTAGGCAAAACAGTCGAACAGAGCGCTTCAAAAACAACTACGCTGACTATACCTGTTTTGCAGGGCAATTTCACAATTTCTGTATGATTTACCCTATCAGGTTTGGTCGTGCCGTCGCGTAGTGCAAACAATCGCGCCCCAAATGCGATACCCTGAGACATGAGGAACGGATACACAACCTGTAGGGTGTGTTACGGCGGGGACAAACAATCAATTTTAACACCCATATCGATACCGCCGTAACGCACCATATCCCGAATGTTGATATTATTGATATTTGATATTATTTGCATGGTGCGATCGTGCCAAAAATAACCGTCATGGTTCAATTCGGGGTTTATCGATGGTGCATTATGCGGAAATACCATCGATTTGTGACAATTGACATTTTTCCCTCGCATAACGCACCCTACCTGCTGACTCAAAATGCGATATACTGAGATATGAGGAACGGAGACACAACTATGCTAACTGCCAAAGAACAACTCTACCAACACATCGAAGAACTTCCCGCCGAACTCGCTCAAGAGGTGCTCGACTTTCTACTGTTTGTCAAAACTCGCCGCGATCGCGCCCCCTTGGGAACTCCTGGAAAGGCGTTCTTAACGTTTGTCGGTTTATTTCCCAAAAGCGATCTAGCCGAAATGACACAAGCCATTGAAGAGGGGTGCAACCAGATTGATGTTAATGAATGGTAACTATTTACTGGATACTAATATCGTCAGTCGCTTCGCTCCAATTCAAAATTCAAAATTCAGAATTAAAAATTAAGACCATCGACTAATTCTGGTATCGAGAGACCGTCATTTCTATGAAATCGAGGGGTTATTGGTTGAAACTTCGTAGATAGGGCGATCGCGCTCCAAACGCGATATACTGAGACATGAGAAAGGGAGCAACAACAATGCTAAGTGCCAAAGAACAACTCCAACGACACATCGAAGAACTTCCCAACGAACTCGCTGAAGAAGTGCTAGACTTTCTGTTATTTGTCAAAAATCGCCGCGATCGCCCTGGAAATAATGGCAGCCCCCAAAGTGAAGATATTTCACCATTAGAATCCTGGAAAACCTACGATTTACCTACACCTTACAACTCTTATGGTGTAGGTAAAATCCTCATGCAAAAAATGAAACAAAAGGACGAAGATTGAGGGCGTATGAAATTTAACTATTCCACGATCGATCCTTCACAAAACGAGTTCGATCGCCTCCCCAGAATCCCCCTACGACTTCGCCATGATAATTATACGATCGAGGAAATTGGGTTAGTCGATAGTGGGGCAACAGTCAGCGTTTTACCTTACGAATTGACGATCGCCAAGCAATTCTTCAGTTATCTGGAAATCTGAGCGATCGACCAGCAATACCATTTTTTGCAATCGGTAAAGTTGGCAACTTTCCACCTGTTCGATTAGCATTTGCCTGGGTTCAAATCGATAACGTTCCACTCATTCTCGGACAAACCAACTTCTTCTTGGAATTTGATGTCTGTTTCTATCGATCGCGATCGGAATTTGAGGTTAACCCCAAAACCTAGAGAGAATCTTGGCCAACTCCCTAACGAGACGATCGCGCCTCAAATGCGATACACTGAGAAATGAGGAACGGAGACACAACCATGCTAAGTGCTAAAGAACAACTCTACCAACACATCGACGAACTTCCTAACGAACTCGCCCAAGAAGTGCTAGACTTTCTGCTGTTTGTCAAAACTCGCCGCGATCGCCCTGGAAATAATGGTATCTCACGGACAAACACCTCCACTGTCGAAATCGATCGAGATGGAGAAGTCCGTCCGGTTTGGGAAATTGTCGCAGAAATTGGCTCGCGAATTCCTGAAGAGGAATGGAAAAAAGTACCAACAGATTTAGCTCGGAATTTTAAAAAGTATCAGAACGGCCAAGAATTGTCATGACCAACAGGACTGTTTTTGCTGATGCTGGATATTGGATTGCGTTACTTAACCGTCGAGACGATCTCGCCGATCGCGCTCGTCATGTTTCGCAGTTGTTGTCGAATGCAAAAATTGTGACCAGTGAAATGGTTCTTGTGGAAGTTCTAAATGACTTTTCTAAGCGAGGTGAATTATTTCGCGCAACTGCTTCTACTTGGGTTGACAGTTTGCACCAACACCCCATGCTAACCATTGTTCCTCAAACTAGCAACCAATTTCGAGATGGGCTCGAGTTATACAAACAACGCCTCGATAAAGCATGGAGCCTCACTGATTGCGTTTCCTTTCAAATTATGCGCGATCGCAGTATAACTGAAGCTCTGGCTTACGACAAACATTTCGAGCAAGCAGGCTTTGTAGCACTGTTGCGATACGACTCTCCAAGAAATTGAGATCGGTGAAACTTGGTGACGAGACGATCGCGCCCCAAATGCGATACACTGAGAAATGAGGAACGGAGACACAACCTGTAGGGTGTGTTACGGCGGGGACAAACAATCAATTTTAACACCCATATCGACACCGCCGTAACGCACCACATATCAATTCAAAATTCAAAATTCAAAATTCAAAAATGCCCGTAGGGTGTGTTACGGCGGGGACAAACAATCAATTTTAACACCCATATCGACACC
>CAKZKB010000563.1 GCA_937121005.1 uncultured cyanobacterium
GTTATATCGGGACGCTGATCGATGACTTGTGTACGAAAGAGTTACGAGAACCCTATCGAATGCTGACTTCGCGATCGGAATATCGGTTAATTTTGCGATCGGATAATGCCGATCGCCGCCTGACTCCGTTGGGACGCGACATCGGTTTAATCGACGATCGTCGCTGGGATCTGTTCTGTCGCAAACAAGAACAAATCGCTGCGGAGAAAGAACGCTTGCACGAGACGCGCATCAAACAAAACGACGCGATCGGCCAGCAAATTGTCAGCGATACGCAACAGAAAATTAAAGGATCGATTACCCTAGCTGACCTGTTGCGCCGGCCGGGATTTCACTATGTCGATCTCGATCGCTACGGGTTGGCAAATACCAGCTTGTGCGACGACGAAAAATAAGGCGCAGAAATCGACATCAAATATTCGGGATACCTGCAACGCCAACAAACCCAAATCGATCGCGTTTCCCGAGAAGCCAACCGTCGTTTGCCCGCCGATCTCGACTACAATAGTATCGAAACCCTCTCCAAAGAGTCACGGGAAAAACTCTCAAACCTGCGTCCGATGACGATCGGGCAAGCATCGCGCATTGGCGGTGTCAACCCCGCCGACATTAACGCTTTGTTGATCTATTTGGAAGTCCGACATCGCCAAAAAGGTGCAGTTGTGGCAAAATAACTTAATTGAGAGGGCGAGGCATTCGCCTTCTAGTGGACGAACTTTTTCTCCCTTTTTCGGTGCGAATGCCTAGCCCCTACTGCCTTCGATCTAAAAGTTGTTTTATGAATCGCGAAACCTCCCAATATGGTATTATCCTTGTCACCGCCGGGTCGGAAACCGAAGCCGACGCGATCGCCTCGGAATTGGTGAAAAGCAAACTCGCCGCCTGCGCCACCGTTTTTCCCGTGCGATCGATCTATACTTGGCAAGGAGAAGTCAACCGCGATCGCGAAGTTCAACTACTCATCAAAACCAACCTCGATCGCTTCCCAGAAATCGCCGCCAAAATTCGGGAACTGCACTCCTACGAAGTCCCGGAAATTATCGCCTTACCCATTGTCGCCGGGTTGCAACCCTATCTCGATTGGATCGGCGAACAAACCGGATAATACCAACTTCCAAAATTAATGCAACAGATCGAGATATCCTTTGTAGGGGCAAACGGCGTTTGCCCGTTCCCAAGTGTAACCCATTTTCTGGAAAACGAGATAAAATCTCGCTCCGATCGAGTTTTTTGAGCTAAGATGAAGATATACAAAGTTATTTTAAGCTAGGTGAGACGGATGCGAGTCATTTTAATGACTGGAAAAGGTGGAGTCGGCAAAACCTCAGTCGCCGCCGCGACAGGGTTGCGCTGTGCCGAATTGGGGTACAAAACCCTCGTCCTCAGTACCGATCCGGCTCACTCCCTGGCTGACAGTTTCGATATCGAACTCAGCCACGAACCCAAACTCGTGCGCGACAACCTTTGGGGAGCCGAACTCGACGCGCTGATCGAACTCGCCGACAATTGGGGTTCGGTACAGCGTTATATTACCCAAGTATTGCAAGCGCGAGGCCTCGAAGGCGTGCAAGCTGAAGAACTAGCAATTTTGCCAGGGATGGACGAGATTTTCGGCTTGGTACGCATGAAACGCCATTACGACGAAAACGAATTTGATGTCCTAATTGTCGATTCCGCGCCCACAGGAACGGCTCTGCGGCTGCTGAGCTTGCCCGAAGTGAGCGGCTGGTATATGCGCCGTTTTTACAAACCGTTACAGGGTATTTCTGTGGCATTGCGTCCCCTCGTCGAACCCATTTTTCGGCCGATCGCGGGGTTTTCGCTTCCCGATAAAGATGTCATGGACGCGCCCTACGAATTTTACAACCAAATCGAGGCTTTAGAAAAGGTACTCACCGATAATAGCATTACCTCCGTGCGCTTAGTCACGAATCCCGAGCGCATGGTGATTAAAGAATCTCTCCGCGCTCATGCCTATTTGAGCCTCTATAATGTCGCTACTGATTTAGTCGTTGCCAATCGGATTATCCCCGATGAAGTCACCGATCCGTTCTTTACGCGCTGGAAGGAACAGCAACAACAATACAAACAAGAAATTTACGACAACTTCCACCCCCTCCCCGTTAAAGAGATCCCGTTGTATTCTGAGGAAATGTGCGGCTTGGCGGCATTGGAGCGATTGAAAGAAACTCTCTACGGCGACGACGATCCCAGCCAAGTTTATTACCAAGAAACCACCATCAAAGTCATGCAAGAAGAAGGCGTTTACAGCTTGCACTTGTATCTTCCCGGAACCACAAAAGATCGCATTCAACTCAGCAAAACCGGAGATGAGTTAAACGTGCGCGTGGGCAACCACCGCCGCAATTTGGTGTTACCGCAAACCCTAGCAGCCTTGCAACCTTCGGGGGCAAAAATGGAGGACGACTACTTAAAAATTCGCTTCGCCGAACCCGCTAAGGTCTCTTCTTAACAGCGCGATCGCTGACGATCGGGGCTGTATTACCCATTTTCCTCCATACAAATTAAGGTGAAGGCGCGATCGAGAATGGCTGTTTTATCGATGCGATCGTCGAGTTCTTCTACAGAATAACGTCCTTCTTCCACTTCTAAAGCCGCACTGTCGATCGCGTTTAAGTAAGCCTGGGCCAGAACCTCTTGCAATTCCTCCTCATTAAGATAGTACCCTTTTGCCTTGCGTCGCTTGTTCTCTCGCTGAATTTCTCGAGTAGAATTACGAATTGAAACTTCCCACGATCGCGTAACTGCGGATCGTGCGAATAATCCCCTTTTTCCCCATTTCTTCCAAATCTTCAACGATCGCGATCGACCCTTGAAAGTCACCGGAAAGCAATCGTTGTTTGAGTTCTAAGATTTCTTCCACGAGCCCGCGACTCCTAAAATCAACCGTTTTTCTACCTGAAGTTTAGCATAAGTATTCAGGTAGCCTAGCACGAACTGGTGTAGAAACCCGGTTTCTTGTTTATAGCCAGACAAGAATCGGGTTTGCCCTTTGAGAAACCGGGTTTCTTTACATTTTAGCATTATACCACTTTCTGTAATGAATGCAACCGATCGAGATGCGGATGTAGGGCGAATTCGCGTTCGGCGCAGCAAATATCGCCCCTACATTCATTTGTCAACGAAAAATCGCCCTTTAGGTTAACTTGGCGCGATCGACAGCATAAGGCAATTTGTACCAGGGGAGATGGGGATATTGATGGTGTTCTAAATGGTAGCCAAAATGATAGCAGGTGACGAAAGACCACAAAATCGAATAGTAGCTGCTTCGCGCCCGATGGATGTTATCGAAACCTTCTGGCGGTTCTCGGTGGGTGAGAAATACACCAAAGTAAAACATTTGCACCGAACTTAAAATTGTCGGCAATCCCCAAAAAAATAAAACGTTCTCCAACGGAACGCCACAGAAATACCACAAGAAATGGAAAATAGCAGTCATGGCGACCAATTGCAGCCAACTTCCTCGGTATTTCATATATTTAAACATGAAGTCAAGATACCAGAGAACGGCATTATCTTGGTGTTTGCGGCAGTAGTCGGGATCGTCGTCAGTGGCGGGGCGATCGTGATGTTTGCCGTGCTGCTCGCATAAAAAATTGTAAGGCAACAAGGCGTAGAGGGTAATGGCGATCGTACCGATCGCCCGGTTAATTTGGGAGTTCGCCGGACAAGCACTCCCGTGCATGGCATCGTGGGCGGTGATGAACAATCCAGTATGCTGGAAGGTACGCAGTAAAAATAGGAGGGCGATCGCCCATATAGGAAGTTGGTGCGGATCCAGATGAAACGTCCACCACAGCGTCGCGATCCAACCGCCGATAACAGTGGTGGCGCAGGTGACACCTAAAAGGGAGTCGCGGTAGGTTTGACTTGGGGTACGGGAGGAAGATAGAGTGTTTGACATCGAGAGAGGACTCGTCTGGGGTCAAAATTTCCGCGATCGCGCGGGTTTGTCTTACTATAGCGTCCCCAAGACGACATGACGGGAATTTTCATCATTTTTTTAGCGCGATCGACCCGATTTTCCTAAATCTAGGATCGAGTGATGTCCGAGATCGTCACATTAAATTATACCATTTTCCAATATTGATGTAACAGATACAATGTAGGGGCGATTCGCGAATCGCCCCTACAAAGCACGATCGACTTCACGACTGCTGTAACAGCAACTCCCGAAAAATGCGATACATATCGCCTGCAAACTTTTTCGGGTTCCATAACGGCGCAAGCGTTCCCGGTTGTTTGCCTCGTTCTAATTGTTGGCGAACCAATTGCCGAAACTCGGTATCTTTCCCCAAACGAGTTCCCATTTCCACATACTCTTCCCAGTTCCAAGTAATACCGAGATCGGTTCCGGCATTTTTTACCAAAGAATAAGCCTGTCGCCCAAAGGATTGTTCCGAGACGATCGCCAGTACGGGCATATTAAACCACAAGGCTTCGACAACGTGGGTCGAACCGCTATAGGGATAAGAATCGATGAGAACATCAGCAATTTGATAGATGAGGCGATGTTCTTCTTCCGTCGCCGTTCGCGGTAAAAGTCGGACGCGGTTGGTACGAACGCCTTGCCGCTTGCACTCTTCTTTGTAGTTGTATTCGATCAGTTGCATATCGCCCACGCGCCCTTTATATAGCAAGACACTATCGGGAACTTGCTTGAGAATGCGAATTTGGGCCGCAATCATGTCGGGGCAGAATTTGTTCCCCGTTGCAATACATAAATAGGCCGTTTGGTTGGGGGCAATTCGCAAAGATTTTCGCAGGGGATCGCGATCGATCGGGCGAATGGGCAACCCAGAAACGGATGTAAAAGAATCGGGCAAGCGTACCACTTTCTCGAGGTAGTATTGTTCGGACCCTTGGGGGTGAGTGTACCAGTCGCCGAGGTAGTAGTTACGATCGCTCAAATAGGGGGCATCGAAGCCCAACCAAGAAATACAAACGGGGACGGGATGGCGATGCAAAATTTCTAAGTGCGACATCACCGTTACCGAGTCCATATCCACCAAAATCTCTAAGTCATCTTTCAGTAGTTCGTCGAGGATGACTTTGTAATGGTAGTTTTTGCTGTCGTAGAATTTCTCGGTTATTTCTTTGAAAATCGCCGTGCGATCGTCGTGGTTCATGCCCCCCGTCACGTAGCAGTGAATGTGGGGAGTCAGTTGCGAGAGTTCGCGGATAATATCGGAACTCAACCAACCCACAGAGTGGCGGCGAAAATGCTTGGACATAAAGCCAATTCGCAAAGGCGCAGTAGCGCGATCGGCCTTTAAGGTATAGTGAATGGGTTGGGCGTTTTCGTGGCGCGATCGCGCGTCTAGATACTGCACGAATCGCTGTCCTAATGCCCGACAAATGCGCGAGTTTGCCGCTACGTCGTCGCGGTAGTGGGGCAAGTCGAAAAGGATGTTTAGATAGGCGCGAGAGGCTTCGTTGGCGTTGAGTTCGGGTAGTTTTTCGTAAAGCAGAGGTTCGATCTCTAAATACCTTTTGAGAGCAGCATCTCCATCTCCCGAGTTTATATGCGACTTAGTATAGGCAATCCCTGCAAATAATTTTGCCTTCGGATCGCTCATATTTTGCCAGAACCGCGACGAGAGGGTGCGTCCGGCAGCCTGGTTGTGAATGTTGAAAACTTCGCACAAATCCCAATACGGATTAGCGAAATCGGGCTGCATTTCAATGGCTTTTTGATAGCACTGAACGGCTTCGTCGCGCTTGCCTTTAACTGAGAATTTTGCGGCTAGGTGATAGTAAGAATTTGCGCCGCCAAACTTGGGATCGAGTTCTAGAGCTTTTTGCCAGCAGGCGATCGTGTTATCGAGATTACCTTGTAACTCGAATGCCTTACCTAAATTCCAGCGAACGCTGGCTAAATTTGGATCGATCTCGATGGATTTTTGATAGTGTTGAATGGCTTCGGGCAAGCGTTTTTGGCTGACCAAAAGACTGCCAATGTTAGAGTAAACCTCGGCAAAATTAGGTTGTATCGCCAGGGCTTGGGAGTAAGCCCGCATCGCTGAAGCAGCATTTCCTTTATGCAGGAAAGCGTTACCAATAATGCGGTAAGCATTCGCTAAATCCATGCGGGCGCGAATGGCAAGTTGAGCCGAGTGAATGGCTGCGTCGTATTGTTTGGTGTCTAAATAAATTTCGGCGAGAACGTGATGGGCTTCGGCACAATTGGGATCGGTTTCGACAGCGCGATGGTAAAATCGCAAAGCAGCTTCGACGCGATCGAGTTCGTTTTTCAGAAAGTTACCCGCTTGCAAATCGAAGCGGGCGGCTTGGTCTACGCTGCCGACGTTATAATACCACGGCGAGGTCTCGTGGTAAAAATCGAGCAAGTCGTTGATTGCGGTCTCAAAGTTGTTGCGAACGGCTTCATTATTGGGATCGAGTTGGAGCGCTCTTTTATAACATTTGAGGGCAGCTTCAGCACTGCCTTGCGCCCGACAAGCCAAACCATAATTGTTCAGAAAAACGACATTATTGCGATCGAGTTTAACCGCTTGGTTGAGATCGACAACGGCTAAGTCAATTTGGTCAATTTGGTAGCGCAACTGTCCCCGAGCGTGCAGAACCTCGGCATCGCTGGCATCAACTTCGAGAAGTTTGTTGTACAGGCTAAATGCAAATCTGAAATGTTCTTTGCGATGCAACTGTCGAGCCGCCAGAAACATTTCTGACTTCCAGAAGTCTAAACTCTGTTTGCGAATTTCGGCCATTGCGTCGCTAAAACGATGCTGGGCAACGGTCAAAGTTGGGTCGAGTTCGATGGCGCGGCAGTAGTAGCGTACTGCTTGTTGAAGGTGGTTTTGTGCGTGGTAAATTCCTGCTAGATTGTGATAGAAATAAGCGATGTTGGGATCGAGTTCGATCGCCTTTTCAATTAACGCGATCGCCCGATCGCTCTGTCCTGTTTGTTGGGCTAACAATCCCAAACCGTGAACGGCTTTCGCCGCTTGCGGATCGAGGCTTAAAACTTGGCGGTAAAAGCGTTCGGCTTGCTGTAGGTGTCCCTTTTGATAGTAGCGTTCTCCCAAGGCTTGTAAGGCTTCGATCGCCGCATCGCGATCGCACTCGAACAATCCTTGCCACGTCGTCGAAAAGTTGTGTTTTAAGGTGGCATCGTCCGGGTGCAAATCCAGGGCGCGACTGTAGGTTTGTACGGCTTGCTGGAATTCTCCTTTTCCTCGATACGCCGAAGCTAATGTATTTAAGAAAATATAGCTTTTGTCGTTCTTTTCTAGCGCCTTTTGGACGCATTCAATGGTGCGATCGTAGTCTTGTTTTTGGTAGGCGATCGCCCCCAAACCGTGCCAAGCCTCGGCATTGTCGGCATCGGCTTCTAAAATTTGCCGATAGAGGCGATCGGCTTCAGCTAAGTTCCCGGCGCGATGAACATCGAGCGCCGTTTCTAAAGTGGGAAGAGTAGAAATTGTAGACATCGTTACGATCGCGATCGAATGAAAAACAGGGCTTAGTTAACGGTAGCGAGAGAGCGAGATTCTACACTGGGCGATCGCGGGGGAATGCTACCCGATGCCACATCTTGAATGAGTTGTAAGTGCTTGGGTAACAGCACGTCGTGAGAGTATTGCTCTAAAACCGTTTGGCGGGCATTTTGGCGAATTTGCGCCATGCGATCGGGGTGGCTTAACACTTCGTCAACGCGATCGGCAAGTTGTTTGGGAGAAAAGAAATCGACCAGAAAACCATTTTCACCATCGCGAATCACTTCCTTCACCGGAGCCGTATCGGAACCGACCACTAAACATCCAGCAGCCATAGATTCGATGCACGACCAGGATAGCACGAACGGACGGGTTAAATAAACGTGAACGCTCGAGGCTTGAATCACTTTCAAATACAAACCATAGGGTAACGTGCCGACGAAATGAACCCGCGAGAGATCGAGTGGCACTTTCTCGAGCATATGTTGTTTGTAGGTTTTGCCGTCGGGGAGCGGTTTTCCGTAGCAAACGCGCTCGGATGCGACAATGACAACGTGACAGTTGGGGCGTTTTTCTTGTAAGTACGCGATCGACTCAATAAACTCGGGAAAACCACGATAGGGTTCCATTCCGCGAGCTACATAAGTCACCAGTTCGTCAACGTGAGATAAATCTAAATTGGGCAAGACTAATTTTGCGCCTGGATCGGGTTTGAAGAAGTTGGTATCGACTCCATCGTGCAAGACAGAAATTTTAGGTTTAAACTCGTCGGGAAATTGCGACTGCTGCCAGTGCGTCGGCGATAAACCCCAATCGCAGCTATACAAATCGATTAAGATCGGAGCGTTTTTCAGGCGAATTTTAGCGACGCTATCGGGCGTGAGCGGATCGGCGGGATCGAAGTCAGCATCGCTGCCATAAGCGTGGTAAAACCACTCGAAATAGCACATCAATCGAGCGTTGGGAAACACATCTTTCATAAATAAAGTCGGTCCCCAACCCGAGTGCCCGTAAATAATATCGGGAGCAAATCCTCGCGCTTTTAACTGTTCTGCCATCCGGTACGTTGCTTGTCCGTAAAGTACGCCACTTTCCA
This sequence comes from uncultured cyanobacterium, assembly GCA_937121005.1. Classification (GTDB taxonomy): domain Bacteria; phylum Cyanobacteriota; class Cyanobacteriia; order Cyanobacteriales; family Geitlerinemataceae; genus CAKZKB01. The sequence continues at coordinate 8,578 of CAKZKB010000563.1, forward strand.
AGGGTCGCACGTAGTGATGAGTTTCGGGACGAGGTTCGCGACTGGGGACAAATAGGGCTTTGCGAACGCCAGGAATGTTCCACTCGGGACGTTCGTTTTTTGTCCCAAACACGACTTCGTTGTTGGGATCGGCTCCCAAGCGAGCAGCTACGTGGCGAAATTGGGCGGGAAAGTTCGGGTGGAGGATTAAAATTCGCATTTCGACGGGGAATTACGGCACAAAGGAGCGAAAGATGGCGAGCTACAGATAGAATACTACACTCGCAGAGCATCTCGGTCGGGATGGACGAACGAGTTCGATCGAGGGTTACAGACGCAGGTGTGGGGGCAACGTTCCCCGCAGACGGGGTACATTCTACCAAATTGAGGCCGATCGCGATCGCCTCGGGGCTTCAATCCCAGGGCAATTTTCGTCTGAGGTACTCGGAAAGTTGCTGGTTGGGCGATCGAAAATAGTCGCCAAGTTGCTGGCGTGCCGACTCGCTCGCTTCGGGGTAGCGACGGGCATTGTGGGGGGAATACTCGCTCAATTCGATGGTTGGGAGTTGCAAAAACTGGCAAACTTTCGCCAACCCAGAGGCGGGATCGGCAAAAAATTCTTCACTGACGAGAACGAGCAGTTGTTGCGGATCGAAAAATTTGCGCCATGCGTGCAGTTGCTCGATATAAATTCCGCGTGCGAGGTAGGTATAATGTTGGTGATTGTAGCTGTAGTAGGTGGGATCGGTTTCTAGGCGATCGCGTTCTCCTGCAACGCGATCGCTTTCGGCGGCGATCGCGTCTTCTAGAGGTAAGTCTTCAAAGCCGAGTTGGACTTCGTGATGGTAGTGAGAAATGGCGCGATCGACCGGATTTCTAAATAAGGCAATCAGTTTGATATTCGGAAACTCTTGGTAAATGCGCTGGGGCGCGAGGGGATGAAAAATGTAGTACGGACTGGCTTCCCCCGTTATAATTTTGTCAGAAAATGAAACCTCCGGGAACTGCGATCGATACCAATCGAGACCGAGATGGTAGTTAAAATCAAAAAAGTGGATTTCTTTTTGGCTGGCGGCTCGGACTTGCGGGTGTTGTAGGAGATAGCGATACAGGGAAGTCGTGCCGCATTTTTGCGCTCCGATAATTAAGAACTGGGGGCTTGGCATGAGCTTCTTTTCCTCAAAACATAAATTTCCAAACTGTAGGAGTCCGGGTCAGATCGAATATGGCTGTAATACCAATTTCCAGAATTAATGCAACACATGGAAACCTTTGTGTAGGGGCAAACGGCGTTTGCCCAAGCCAAAGTGTAACACTCTTTTCGGAAAATGGTATAAAGACCCATGGCTAAAGATCTAAACCATCAAGGTAAATGCTGGCGCAGTAGCAAACCTAAAAGCGTCTCGCTCCCCATTGAAGAACGCCTGGAGGTTAGAGCCAACCGTGTTCGGCTAAAAATTCTGGGGTGATGGCATTGCCATTGCCATTATTCTCAACACGATTGCCTAAAAATCGAGCCACGTATTTACCCAACAAATCCGCTTCTAAGTTTACCCAACTCCCCGGTTGCAATGTTTTTAAATTCGTGCGATCGTAGCTGTGGGGAATCACCGCCGCCTCAAACCACTCGCCTTGACCGTCGCACTCGGCGATCGTCAAACTGACCCCATTGACCGCTATACTCCCTTTAGGAACCAAATACGGGGCAATCTGGGATTCCCAGAGAGGCGATCGCTCCAAGACAGGGCCGAAGCGCAGCCGCCAAGAAGAGGCGATCGTCTCCACTGCTTGCAAGCACCCCACCCCGTCCACGTGCCCGGTGACGAAGTGGCCCCCGAGCTTGCTTCCCACCCGCAGCGAGGGCTCCAAATTCACCGATCGCCCGATGGCGTTCCCCAACGTGGAGCGATCGAGGGTTTCGGGAGACACCGCCGCCACGAAGCCATTGTCCGAGTATTCCTCCACCGTCAGACAGGCTCCATCGACACAAATGCTGTCTCCAATTTCTAAATCCTCTAGAATAGGGTGAGAACCATCCGACGGACAATAAAAGTACGCTCGGTTGCTTCTGATGGCTTCTAACGTTCCGACAGCGACGATTAAACCTGTAAACACGACATCTTCTCCTAAAGCGCCAGATAACGGCTATTTTGCCCGTTTGTTCCCCCCGCGCCGACGGCGAGTAAGTCTGTAATTAACCTTAACGTCGATTTTTTAGGGAACGGCCGAGCCATAATTGTAGATTAGAGCAGAGTAACAAGGCATACTGGAGAGGGAAGGAATCTATTCCGCCCACCCAGATTGTCCCACTTTGCCGACACGGAGATTGAAAGAGGCCGAGCCAATGATTGAGATGAGAGTCGCTGGAATCGCCTTAGATGCAGCTACGAGGAGTCCCATCGTGCTGTTGCGCGACACCACAGAACGGCGGGCCCTACCGATTTATATCGGACAGGATCAGGCCAAGTCAATCATCAGCGCCATCGAGAACCACGCGCCCCCGCGCCCCCTCACCCACGACTTGATGGCGAACATCCTCGAAGAGTGGGATTTGAACGTCGAGCGCGTCATCGTCCACGCCCTCCAACACGATACCTTTTATGCGGTGTTGGTGGTGCGCCAAGGCGAAACTCGCAAGGAGATCGACGCTCGCCCCAGCGACGCGATCGCCCTAGCGTTGCGGACGGGAACCCCGATCTGGGTGATGGAAGAGGTGGTGGCTGATGCGTCGATCCCTGTCGATCGCGAAGCCGACGAAGCCGAACGCCAAGCCTTTCGCAGCTTCGTAGACAACCTCAGCCCCCAAGATTTAATTAAACGGGCTCGGTTTAGCAACAACGAACCCCAACACGACTAAGTGCAGGCGATTCAATTTTGAATTCTGAACTCTGAATTCTGAACTCTGAATTCTGAACTCTGAACTCCCCCCAGGGGCAATGCACTATCGACGATCGGGCAAAACTGAATTATTGCTCTCGGCATTTTCTTTGGGAACCATGCGCTATTTGGCTTCTGAGGAGAATGCCATTGCTGTTGTGGCGGCGGCGGTGCGATCGGGCATCAACCACATCGAAACGGCGCGGGGATACGGCAACAGCGAGCGATTTTTGGGAGTCGCCCTGCGATCGCTTCCAGAAGGCGATCGTCCTTACATTACCACGAAAGTTCCCCCCATTGCCGATGGAGATCTTCTCGACAAGCAGATCGACGAATCTTTAGAACGGTTGGGGGTGGGGACGATCGACGGCCTTGCCCTTCACGGTATCAACACCTGGGAACATTTAGACCGCGCTAAGGCAGCAATAACCACCCTCCAACGGGCAAAAGCGGACGGGCGAATAGGGCATATTGGATTTTCGACCCACGCACCCTTAGAGGTGATTTTAGCGGCGATAGAGACGGATTTTTTTGAGTTCGTCAACCTGCACTATTATTACTTTTTTCAGCGCAACGAACCCGCGATCGCCCTTGCAGAACGCAAAGATATGGGGGTGTTTATTATCTCCCCAGCAGACAAAGGCGGTTTGCTATATCGTCCCCCGGAAACGTTAAAACAACTGTGTTATCCGTTTTCGCCGTTGGGGTTAACCTATCGCTTTTTACTGAGCGATCGTCGCATTACTACCCTCAGTCTGGGGGCAGCGACACCGCAAGAGTTAGCCTTTCCCTTACAATTTGCCGATGCAGTCGGAGAACTCACCGAAGCCGAGCGATCGGCCTTTTCTCGCTTGCAAACCCATGAAGATAATGTCTTAAAAACGGACAAGTGCGCTCAATGTTACGACTGTTTGCCCTGTCCCGAAAACATTAACATTCCCGAAGTGCTGCGCCTGCGAAATCTTGCCGTCGCCTACGACATGGTAGACTACGGCAAATACCGCTACGGTATGTTTGAAAATGCCGGACATTGGTTCCCCGGAAATAAGGGAAGTCGCTGCACCGAATGCGGCGATTGCTTGCCGCGCTGTCCCGAAAATTTGGATATTCCCAAGTTATTAAAAGATGCGGACGATCGTCTCGGCGGTAAGCCTCGCCGTCGGTTGTGGGGCTGACAAATGCAAAGGCTTACCATGCGAGGCCCGATCGCGGGGGCGGGGCTCTCACCCCTAGCCCGCGATCGTCCGTTTTACCGGGTGAGAGTACGACGCTTGGCCACCGTCCGGTAAGCCTCGATGCTGTCGCCTTCTTCCCAGTCGTTGAAGCCATCCAAGCTGACACCGCATTCGTAGCCAGCATTGACCTCTTTCACATCGTCGCGCATCCGCTTCAGGGAGTCGAGAATGCCCTCGGAGATCGGGTTTCCGCCGCGCCGGACGCGAACTTTGCCGTTGCGAACCAGCTTGCCCGATCGCACGTAGCACCCGGCAGCTTTGCCCTGACGACCGATGGAGAATACGGCCCGGACTTCGGCTTCGCCGACGGCTTCTTCCACCATCTCGGGCTCGAGCATCCCTTCCATGGCCCCTTGGATGTCGTCGAGCAGTTTGTAGATGATGTTGTACTCGCGCACGTCCACGCCTTGGCGATCGGCCGCTTGCCGGGCCCCAGTAGCCAGGGTGGTGTTGAAGGCGATAATCACCGCATCGCTAGCCGCCGCCAGATCGATGTCGGTTTCGGTGACTTCACCCGCCGCCGACATCAGCACCCGCAGTTGTACCTCTTCGTGGGGTAACTGCCCCAAGGATCCCAGAATCGCCTCGGCCGAGCCTTGTACGTCGGCTTTGAGGATCAAATTCAGTTCCTTGAGTTCCCCTTCTTGGGCGCGGGCCGAGAGGCTGCCGAGGGTGACGCGGCGAGAAGCCAGGGTTTGCTCCAGGCGCGACTCGCGGCGTTCGAGCGATCGCTCGTCGGCCACGCTGCGGGCTTCTTTTTCGTCGGGGTAGGCATCGAATTCGTCTCCAGCCGAGGGGACTTCCGTCAGCCCCAACACTTCGGCCGGGAAGGAAGGAGAAGCCTCCTCGATGCGGTTGCCGCGATCGTCGAACATGGCCCGCACTTTCCCGAATACGGCTCCGGCGACGATGGCATCGCCGACGCGCAGGGTTCCATTTTGCACCAAGAACGTGGCCACGGGGCCGCGAGCCTTGTCCAAGTGGGCTTCGATCACCGTGCCTTTGGCCGGGCGATCGGGGTTGGCTGAGAGTTCCTCGACTTCCGAGACCAGCAAAATGGTTTCGAGCAAGGTTTCGAGGTTGTTGCCGTTGAGGGCGCTCACCGGAACCATAATCGTCTCGCCGCCCCAGGCTTCAGGCACCAGACCGTGTTCGGTGAGTTCCTGCTGGACGCGATCGGGGTTAGCCCCTTCTTTATCGATCTTGTTAATCGCCACGACAATGGGCACTTCGGCAGCTTTGGCGTGGTCGATGGCCTCGATCGTCTGCGGGCGTACCCCGTCGTCGGCGGCCACCACCAAAATGGCGATATCCGTGACGCGAGCCCCCCGCGCCCGCATGGCCGTAAAGGCTTCGTGACCGGGAGTATCCAGGAACACCACCTGCTGCACGTCGCCCTCGTGTTCCACGTCCACGTAGTAGGCTCCCGTGTGCTGGGTAATGCCTCCGGCTTCGCCAGCGGCCACTTTGGTTTTGCGGATGGAGTCGAGGAGGGTGGTTTTCCCGTGATCGACGTGACCCATGACTGTCACCACTGGCGGGCGGCGGTGCAGGTTTTCCAAGTCGGCCGCGTCGAGCATTTCCGTGCCTTTGCGGGCGGCGGCTTTCTCGACCGGGCTTTCGGCCATGACCTCAAACTCTTCGGCCACCATCTGGGCCGTGGGTACGTCTAGGGTTTGGGTGATGCTGACAGCAATGCCTTTACCAAACAGCTTTTTGACGATTTCGGTTTCGGGCACCACCAGCAAGTCGGCCAGTTCGCGCACGGTGAGGCTGCCCGGTAGTTCGATGATTTCCGGGCGCTCGGGTTTGGCCGGCCGGTTGCGATCGCGGCGTTGCGGCGGAGCGGAAGTCTCCCCGGTCGTCGGTTTTTTCTTCGGCGACGGAGTAGACGGTTTGCTGCTGGACTTGGACTTGGCCGATTGAGATTGAGCCGGCCGGGCGATCGACAGGCTGACGCGCACCTGGTCGGGG
>CAKZKB010000564.1 GCA_937121005.1 uncultured cyanobacterium
TACCCCAAGTGCGATCGCGGGTGGAAGAAGCCCTAAATGCGGTCAATTTAGTACATTTGATCGATCGTCCCATTTACGCCCTCAGTGGGGGCCAAAAGCAGCGCGTCGCCATCGCGGGGGCGATCGCCCGTCACTGTCGGGTGTTGTTACTCGACGAACCGACGGCGTTGCTGGATCCCGACAGTCAAATCGATTTGGTGAAGCAAGTGTCGCAGTTAGTCCGCGATCGGGGCATTACGGCGCTGTGGGTGACGCATCGCCTCGATGAGTTAGATTACTGCGATGGGGCGATTTTACTTCAAGGGGGAAAGGTGGTCGATCGGGGCGATCCCGTGCGGTTGAAAGCCCGGTTGATGCAACAGGTTTAGAAGGGCGATTTTACCTACGCTATGTTTTGGGCTTTATTATGTTGCCCGACGGCGCAAGCACAGCCCCACTCCTACAATTGCGATCGCTAGCAAACCTGTGGGTTCGGGAACGCTGCCAACATCAACTTCTATGTTGCTATATCCAGTTCGTTGACTGGTATTCCACAGACCCAGTTTTCCCTCTGTAAATGTGGTATCGACAACTGATGTACTGGCGACGATTGACCCACTGAGATCTTTAACTTCAAAGCCAATGGCATCATCTACACGGGAAACCGTGATATCGTAGGGCGTGTTTCGCAGCCAATTACTGGAAAGATTAAACAGACTGGCACTCGTGCCATTCACCTCTCGGATGAGAGATAAACCGCGAGATCCGTCCGCTTCACTAACGCCACCATTAGTAAAATCCCCTTCCCAAGAAAAACGGTAGTTGTTTTGTGAATCTTGGTAGCCAAACAGCAAGCCAAAGCGATCGTCGTCTCCGTCGAGAGATTGAATGCGACTCGTGAAGTTGAAATCTCCCGATAATGAAAAGTCACTAATCAGGGATTGCCCAACATTGTGTGTATATTGAAGTTGGGATCCGCTAACTGTCCAAGCATCTTCATTAACAGAGTCGCGCCAGGGACTGGCTTCCCGAGTCCAGTTGTCAAAAGCCTCTGTTGGGGAAACATTGAACGTGCCCGCTACGGCGGGTAAGGTCGTGCCAAAAACGCCGATCGCAACGGTTGCTAGGACGGTTTGCACCTGACCGGATAATTGTCGAACTTTACCTGACATAAACATGAATAAACTTCTCTTGCGTGTGAGTGAATCAAACAGCGCGATCGACCGCACCACTCGACAGCCGCTTGTCTCTATAGCGGATCTACTATGGAGATCGCTGGAGAGACTCAAATACGGCTGTTCTACTCCTCTATCTTTGGCAACAGCCCTTTTTTACGCCAAATAGCGATAAAATTAACAAAACGTTACAACCCATACCTTTGAAGTCGATCGCGATCGCGCATCCCCGAACTGTTGGAATTAGTATCGTTCCTCTACCCAACCTACGGGTTGAGAGCCGCGATCGCGATACAATAAGACAATACCCACGATCGCGATCGCGCTGTTATGGTACTTACGACCTACAAATGGAACCTTCGCCGCTACCATCAAGCCATTGATGCGGGTATTTTTGACGACGATCGACCCATCGAACTGTTAGATGGTGAATTAATTGTTATGCCTCCCGAACGGGAAGCCCACGCTTATCATAATAGCGAAATGGGGGATTATTTGCGCGATCGCCTGGGTCGCCGTGCCAAAATTCGCGAATCTCATCCCATTACGCTTGCAGATGATTCCGAACCCTGTCCCGATTTAGCAATTTGTCAACCCTTGGGTCAGACTTACCGCGATCGTCATCCTTCTCCTGACAATATTTACTGGATCGTTGAATTTTCCAATGCGACGCTAGAGAAAGACTTGCATCAAAAAAAAGAACTCTACGGGCGATCGGGTATTCTAGAATATTGGGTTGTCGATCTAAAAAACCGACAACTTCATCGCTTCATCGATCTCGAAGACAGTGAATATACCACCGAACAAATTCTCACCGAAGGGACAGTTTCACCCCTTGCATTTCCCGATCTCAAGATTGAGGTGGGTCGTTTTTTACGGTGACGATCTTTTGGCAGAAATGCACGAAATCAGGGGCGATCGCGATCGCAAACCGAACCCACCGAAGCAGAAGACTAAAGATCGTACAGTGCTTTAAACCATCTCACAAAGGCTTGTCCTCTGGGATGGTTCGGATCGAGGATGCGTTGTTTTACCGCCTGGTGTAACTGACGACCTGGTTCATCCTGCCATGCTAGCCAAGTGTGAATTTTAGCTTTATCTCTATGCACATCTTTAAAGGGTGCACCTTTTTGTTTGGCTTGTGCGATCGCTTCTTCAGTATAACCCCATAACGGGTCTTCTGCATCTCCTGTATCGGGAAGGAGATAAGCGAGGAACGTTTCTAGCATACCACGTTCTTTGTTGTCTGGCATCATCCAAATGCCAAATTTAATCTTGTCCGAAATCTCATTAACTTCTGCATTAGGCATAATTAGCCCTGTTTCAGGTAAAGGATCTGGGATATTAGAAATTTTTTGCAAGCAAATGTTGCGAATACTTTGCCATCGTCTTTTAGGAAACTCGTCGGCATCAACAACAATTCCCAAAGCGGTTAAGTCGGAATTTTTAAATGCCGTAGAAATTGCATCTTCTATGGTTACTCTTTGGTATCCTCCGAAGGCTTTTATATCTACAACTGTCTTTTTTTTAACTCCCCAGTTTATACCATTTTGCTCCATCAATTCTGGAATTAGGCGCTTTTCAGTATCTCCTTCAACCAACAAAATTTTAGGATTAGACATAATCAACGTACCTCCAAATCCATATCAGCAGCCGCTACAATTTCGGCTTCAGTATATGCGATCGATCCAGGTTTGTCGCGTTCGATGCGGTGAATAGTTACACTGTTATCATCGATTTCAAGATCGGAAATAACTTCGGCTAAACTTGTCCAACAATCACTGTTATGTGTCGTTGCAAAGACATCAACGTTCAGTCGTTCTGCCGTTTGATAAATCATTTTCCACATATCGTACATGGTACTGTAATGCAAGCCGCTATCGATTTCATCAACTAGCAAAACTCCATCTTTAGCACAAACAAGCGATAATGACAAGGCCAGCATTCGCCAAATTCCATCTCCCATGCTACCAATTGGAACAGGTTTTTTAGAGTCTGACATCAGAACTTTAAATCCCCCCCTTTCTCCAACTTGCGACGAGCGAGAGCCATATTTTTCAGCCCCCACCGAAGCAATTCTTTCGATATTAGGTTCAATGATTTGAAGTGCTGCAATTGCTGTTGATTCTTCTTTAGTTAAAACCAATTCATCGAACAAAGCAGTTAACTCTCCGATATCCAAAGATAATGGAGTGACAGAGCGCGTATTGATATCTACCGCCCTTTCTAGCCTGGAGAAACGTTGAATATGATTAGCTTGTAAACCGCCATGATGAGATAAGGGAAATCCCAAACTTAGATCGTCAGGAATCCAATCGCTCTGCTGTCCGTCCCACTTCCAGATAATGTTATAGCCTCCAATTTCACTAACATCTCCTGAATTATTATTTAAAAAAGGTAAAAGAGATAATTGTTGAGGAGGTCGATCGACAGAAGCCATTAGTTTGTAAGAACGACTTTTATTTTCCCCCTCAATTGAAAAATAACTATTAACACTAAAATTACGACCGTAAAATAGATGACTGATGTCATATTCTTTTTGTCTTTTGGAGCCACTGTCAGACCACCAATACTCACCTCGTTGAGTCATCCATTTTTCCAATAAACTTAGATCGCCTCCAGCACGCAGCAAACCGATCGCCTCTAGAACCGAAGTCTTGCCGCTATTATTTGCCCCCACCAGCAAATTGACTCGTCCGAGACGAGACATCTCGAACGATCGAAAACAGCGAAAATTCTCAATTTTCAATGATTTTAACATTGCTATCCCCTAGAGCGATCGCCACCTCGATCGTACGTGAACGCTCCGACGATTCACTGCTAAGCAGTAGAATCGCGGCTTCCTTGTCCGG
>CAKZKB010000565.1 GCA_937121005.1 uncultured cyanobacterium
GTTTTCATCCCCCTCCTTAGAGAATGGGGTCTTCAACGTCGAAGATCCGATAAAACAGAACCTCGAAGAATCGATACTATTGGAACTGGGAAGAGGTTGAAACTCTTGCAATCTCCCACAAGACCATTACTCGTCGTCTTGCTGCGATCGGGCTGTGGGAGGGCAATTTCGGCATGGCTGGGACTCTCGCCTAGTTTGTAAAGAAATGTAAAGTTGTGGAATAAGCTGGAATTATGATATAAATATGAAAGATGAGAAAATTATGAGAGCGGCAGGGCCGACTCGACGATCGTGACACAGATGTTCTGCGGACGAGGGATCGTCCTTGCTTCTAGTATTGTTTTGGGTCTCTGGTTGGCTGGTTGTAGTGCGCCAGAGGCGACTTCCCCTTCTACTTCGGAAAATACGGAGGCGACAGCCGATCGCGGGGCAGAAACTGAGGGGAAAAAGAAAGTTCTGACCACTTTTACCGTTTTGGCTGATATTGCTCAAAACGTGGCTGGCGACAAGCTGGTTGTCGAGTCTATTACTCGCATTGGCGCAGAAATTCACGGCTACGAACCCACGCCTAGCGACATTACTAAAGCGCAAGATGCGGACTTAATTCTTTACAATGGTATGGGTTTGGAGCGCTGGTTCGAGCAATTTTTAGGCAATTTGGAGGATGTCCCGTCGGTGGTGCTGACTGAAGGTATCGAACCGATTCCGATTGCAGAGGGGCCGTATGCCGATAAACCCAATCCTCATGCTTGGATGTCGCCTAAAAACGCGATCGTCTACGCGAACAATATTCGCCAAGCCTTTATCGAACTCGATCCGGAGAATGCTGAGACTTACAATGCTAATGCAGAAGCCTATATCGAAAAATTGCGGGCGATCGACGCGCAACTAGAAGCCGATTTAGAGCGAGTCCCGGAAAATCAACGCTATTTAGTCAGTTGCGAAGGAGCATTTTCTTATCTAGCTCGCGACTACGACATGAAAGAGATTTATATGTGGCCGATCAACGCCGAACAGCAGTTTACGCCCAAGCAAGTACAAGGTGTGATTGAAGCAGTCAAAGCCAACGACGTGCCGACGATTTTCTGCGAAACGACGGTCAGCGACGAAGGTCAAAAACAAGTCGCCCAATCGACGGGAGCGCGGTTTGGCGGCAATCTTTATGTCGATTCCCTGTCTACAGAGGACGGGCCGGTTCCGACGTTTTTAGATTTGCTCGAATACGATGCCCGCATCATTTCTAATGGTTTGTTGGCGGGAATAGGTGACAACTAACTATCTAAAACAACGCCAGTTCGATAACCCTTACCCTCCCAACCTGCCTATCCCTAGGGGCGAGAGAGGAGCAACAGAGAGCCTACCTTTTGAAGCCCCTCTCTCTGGGGAGAGGGGTTTGGGGTGAGGGCAATTAAAACAGCAACATCATCTCACAAATATTATGGAACCAAAAACACTAACTCTCGACATTACCGTTAACAACCTCAGCGTTACTTACAATAACGCTCGACTTGCCCTTTACAATGCTAACTGTATTGTAGAATCGGGAACTATCACCGGATTGGTCGGGCCGAATGGTGGTGGAAAATCGACGTTGTTTAAATCCATTATGGGATTTGTGCGACCCACTGAGGGAAAAATTCGCATTGGTGGACATTCGGTGCGTCAAGCTCAAAAATCTCAGTGGATGGCTTACGTTCCCCAGTCTGATGAGGTAGACTGGAATTTCCCCGTCAGCGTGTTTGATGTGGTGATGATGGGTCGCTACGGTTACATGAATTTGCTGCGAATTCCAAGTGCAAAAGATCGCCGTTTGGTGATGGAAAGTTTGGAACGAGTGGGGATGAGCGATTTTCGCCACCATCAAATTGGCGAACTGTCGGGAGGACAAAAGAAACGGGCCTTTTTGGCACGCGCGTTGGCGCAAGAAGGTAAAGTGATTTTGCTCGACGAACCGTTTACAGGGGTAGATATCAAAACCGAAAAACAGATTATCGATCTGATGCTGGAGTTGCGATCGCAAGGCCATACAATTTTAGTGTCCACCCACGATCTGGCTTCAATTTCGACATTTTGCGATCGCACGATTCTTCTCAACCGCACGATTTTGGCTGCGGGAACTACCCGCGAAACCTTTACTAAGAAAAATCTGGAGATGACGTTTGGTGGCTTACCTGCCATTGGGTTCGATCTCCATACTTCGGAGGTGGATGTATAATACCATTTTCCGAAAATAGTGTTACATTTCGGATTGGGCGAACGCCATAAGCGCTACGCGCAGGCTACGCCAAACGCCCCTACATCTAGATTCCCATTTGCTGCATTAATTATGGATCTTGATATAATGGATTTTGTTGCCAATTTTCCCCTCTGGAACTGGCTAATCGAACCGCTACAATACGAGTTTTTAGTGCAGGCGATTTGGGTCAGTGCCTTTGTCGGTCTTGTCTGTGCGGTGCTGTCGTGCTATATTACCCTTAAGGGTTGGTCGCTGATGGGCGATGCCATTTCCCATGCGGTCGTACCGGGGGTTGTCGTTGCTTATGCGTTGAACATTCCGTTCGCGATCGGCGCGTTTTTGTTCGGATTTGGGGCCACTGTCGCCATCGGTTATATTAAGTCCAAAACTCGGCTTAAAGAAGATGCGGTGATTGGCATTGTCTTTACCGGATTTTTCGCCTTTGGCTTGGTGTTGATTACCAAAATCCCTAGCAATATCGACCTGTTCCATATCTTGTTTGGCAACGTTCTAGGAATTTCCCAGGGAGATATTATCCAAACGGCGATCGCGGGTACAATTACTTTAGTGGTTGTCTTGCTGCGGCGGAAGGATCTGTTGCTGTTTTGCTTCGATCCCAACCATGCGAAAGCCATCGGACTTAATACCCAAGCGATGTACTATACGCTGCTGTCTGTGTTGGCGTTGACGATCGTCGCTGCATTGCAAACGGCGGGAATTATCCTCGTGATTTCTATGTTGGTGACACCGGGATCGATCGCCTATTTGCTGACCGATCGCTTCGATCGAATGCTGGCACTTTCCATCGCCAGCAGTGTCTTTGCTGCTGTCATGGGAACCTACCTCAGCTATCACTTTGATGTCTCCACAGGCGGTAGCATTGTTGTCCTGTTGACGGTACTTTTTATTTTCGTGATGGTGTTTGCGCCCAAATATGGTATCTTGAAGCAACAGTCTCAAAAGCGATCGCTACCTGTTTTAGATGAAAAATGAGATCG
>CAKZKB010000566.1 GCA_937121005.1 uncultured cyanobacterium
TCGAATTCGATACGGGTGCAGCCATCGAGCGCTTGTCGGCTACCCATTTTGATGAAGACCGATCCTTTAGCGGTAAAGACGTAATTTTAACCAATGGATACGATGCCATTCTCGAGCCTTTACGATCGGGAATTGAGGTACTTTTCCAGCACGAAGTTCGCGCGATCGATCGTAGCAGTTCGGGAGTCGAAATTGAGACCGATCGCGGGTCGTTCGTTGGCGATTTTGCCGTCGTTACACTGCCGTTAGGCGTTTTGAAAAAGGGAACGGTTTCTTTTACGCCTCCACTTCCCGAAGCCTTTCAATCCGCCATCGATCGCGTGCAAATGGGGAACGTTACCAAAGTTGCCCTCAAGTTTTCTCGCGCGTTTTGGGAACCGACTGTACAATACTTTGGTTATCTGTCTGATGTGAAGGGAAAATGGCCCTTGTTTTTGAATTATCGCCCGTTTAGCGATGCCAATATTTTAGTCGCTTTCAGCTTTGGCAGCTATTCGACCATCGTTGAAACCAAAACCGATGCCGAAATTCAGTCAGAGATTATGGCCATTTTGCGGGCGATGTTTGAGGCTTCCGCACCCGATCCGACGGATATTTTGGTTACGCGCTGGTCTCTTGACGATCGCGCTGGTGGAACTTATTCTTATCCCGGTGTGGGGACGACACTGGACAATTTCGATCGCTTAGCGGGGCCCATCGACGATCGTCTGTTCTTTGCGGGAGAACATACCATTGCTGACTATTACGGCACGCTACACGGCGCTTATCTTTCGGGTCTTAAAGCCGCCAACGCTATTGGGAAAGTGGCGCTTTAAATAATGTGGCGGTAGAGTCCCTACCCCGAAAGATCGTCGGGATCGATGTTGTTGGCTCGCAGCAAGGCTTCGAGGTATTCCGTTCGTTGTTGGAGGCGATCGGCGCGTTGCCGTTCTTGCTCCTTCTCTTGCCGTTCCCGTTCCTTCTCTTGCCGTTCCCGTTCTTCTGGGGTCGGTATCCAATCGCGATCGCCCTGGTAAAAACGCAACCACAGGCGATCGACCCCTTCATAGCTACCTGCCCACAATCCTATCCCCAATCCTAACTCTTCTATCCACAAGCGGCGATCGGGCAGTGGGAGTTCTCGATAGCGCTGGTTTTCTAAATAAAATGCGCGAAAATTCTTTTGTGTCCGGTCGTAGACCACGTAGTACGGCACTTGTAAAATTTGCTCGTAAACTTCCCATTTCGTCGGGTTTCCATCGGGATCGGACTCCACTTGCCCCAGATCTTGAGCTTGGGTACTCGGAGACAGCAACTCGACAACAATAAACGGACTGACTCCTTCTTGCCAAATGACATAGCTCGATCGCAACTCTCGCCCTTCATACAATCGAGGTACACCCACCACCCCAAACCAATCGGGACGCTTGTATCGTTGGGTGCGACTGTCATCGTAATAGATATTGAGATCCAGGGCCGAAAATACCCGCTCTGCTGGGTAAGTTCGTGGCGCAAACGTCAGCCGCAGCAATTCGGCTTGTAGGGGATGAAATTGGTCGGGCAAACCGGGTTCTCCTACCGTTTCACTGGGCAGATCGTACATGGTGGGCAGGGTTTTCTGCCGGGGGCGGGATAGGTTAACCATAGGGCAAGTTATTTCAGTGACCAGTGACCGTAGGGGCGTTTCGCAAAACGCCTGTACACCAGTACCTTTCCTTATAAAGAAGAGTGAGGGTTATCGAACTGGCGTTATACTGCCATAGTATCGCATTTTTCCATGCCACAAAAAGGCGGGAGGAACCTGCCTCCCGCTCGCCATTGGTTATCGCGATCGCCTATACTTTGGCAGCCACTTTCTCTTCTGTAGCAACCAAGCGCTCGTAGGTGGCGCGGATTTTCAAACCCACCAGCATTTGGAACAACCCCGTTCCGTTGTTCGCACCGGGATAGTCCTTGTGCTCGAGCACGAGGTGAGTCAGTTCGCCGTAGTATTTCGTGGCGGTATTGCTCAAATGTCCCTCGATGTAGATCATCTCCTCGAGGTTGTCGAACTGACCGTCCACTTCTAAGATCGAGACCTCGTTGCCCATAAACGAATCCGGGCCGTAGTACATTTTGATACCCGGATAGGAGCAGGTCAACTTGCGACCGCACGGCACCCAGTGAATCGTCGAACCTTCGTCGAACAGATATGCTGGATCGAGGCCTTCGACTCCGTAGTGCTGGATCAGGCGCACCCGTAGGACTTTGCGCTCTTTATCCTCTTTGATGAGGTTGGTGGGAAGTACCTGTACCACCATGTCCGCATGGGCTTTTTGCGGGTCGATGTAGGCTTCAAAGTCGGGGCGACGAGCGTTAATCGAAGCCAGTACGTCTTCGTAGGTGTGGCCCCGCTCGGACATATCGCGCTGGATCTTCCAGGCGATCTTCACCTCATCGCTGATATCGAGATAAACGCTGAAATCGAGCAGTTCGCGTACCCGCTCGTCGTACATGGGGTGCAATCCCTCAATGACGACAATGGGGCGCGGCTCGACGCGCTCGGGGGGATCGAGCTCCCCGGTTTCGTGGTTGTAAATCGGCTTGTCAACGGCGCGGCCTTCTTTGAGCGCTTTGACTTGCTCGAACATGAGATCGAAA
>CAKZKB010000567.1 GCA_937121005.1 uncultured cyanobacterium
TTGTCGCCAAATTTGGAAGCGGACTTGCATCGGTTGGGGGTTTAAGAACTAACGGAACATACTGCTGACGGAACTATCTTCGTGAATGCGCCAAATCGTTTCACCCAAAACATTCGCAACCGATAGCATCGTCAGTTGGGGGAAGCGTTTGTCGGCGGGAACGGGGATCGTGTTGGTGACGATGACTTCTTCAAACACACTTTGCGAGAGGCGATCGACCGCCGGAGGCGAAAAGACCGCGTGCGTGGCACAAGCATACACCCGTTCGGCCCCTTCTTCTTTCAACAATCGTCCGCCTTCGGTGATGGTTCCGGCGGTATCGATCATGTCGTCTACCAGAATCGCCGTTTTCCCTTTCACGTCGCCAATGACGTTGAGGACTTCAGCCACATTGTGCGCTTGGCGGCGCTTGTCGATAATGGCTAAAGGGGCATCGTTGAGTTTTTTAGCAAAGGCCCGCGCCCGCGCCACGCCGCCCACATCCGGGGAAACCACGACGACATCGGAAAAATTCTTGCTGTACAAGTATTCTAACAGAGCCGGCGACCCGTAAACGTGATCGAAAGGAATGTCGAAATAGCCCTGAATTTGCGCCGAGTGTAAGTCCATGGCCAAAACGCGATTGGCCCCGGCTTCCGTCAGCAAATTGGCCACTAACTTGGCAGTAATCGATTCGCGTCCGGCGGTTTTGCGATCGGCCCTGGCATAAGCATAATAGGGCAGAACGGCGGTAATTTGTCGGGCCGAGGCGCGACGGCACGCATCGACAACGATCAGCAACTCCATCAAGTGGTCGTTGACCGGATGGGCGATCGGTTGCACGATGTAAACATCGCAACCGCGAATGGATTCTTGGATTTGGATGTAGAGTTCTCCGTCAGCGAACCGCTTGCGAACCATGGGGCCGAGATCGATTCCCAGGTAGGCGGCCACTTCTTGGGCGAGACTGAGGTTAGCCGACCCGGAAAACAGGCGCAGGCGGCTGCGATCGATGGCCGATCGCACGGTTGGCTGAAGCGTTAAGGTAGGAGAACGACTCACGGTAGACCCTCGACGGACGATGCTTTCTGTGGCAATCTTACCACTCCTTTTTAACACTCTCGATCGGCGTTGAGAACGAAATCGATAAATGTATCGATCTCCCCGGACGGGAGATTGAGAGAATTTACGCAAGGGGCGATTGTTATTGATGTTTTGTGACTGAATGCGAATTTTTTACGGTTTTCTTAAACTTTTGTTAATCGAGTAAATCGGGCTGCTGGCGTACTATCGCCTCGTACAGCGACTGGAAGCTAAACCAGCCCATATACGGCGATCCGATTTGGCTGTGGGTGAGGCGGGCGACTTCCGGGTTAATTTTAACCGGGGTTCCGGCGGCTTCGGCCAGCAGTTGGGCGTGACAGCAGCGATCGAGGGTGATAAACCACCAGGCGGCAGCATCGACAGTTTGTCCGACACTCAGCAAGCCGTGATTGCGGAGGATAATGGCTTTGCGCGATCCCAAGCTGGCGGCGATGCGTTTGCCTTCGTTGGGATCGAGTACGACTCCAGTATAGTCGTCGAAGACGGCACAATCCTCGTAAAAGGCACAGGCATCTTGACTTAAAGGGTCGATCGTCCGTCCCAAACTCGACCAGGCTTTACCATGTAAGGAGTGGGCGTGGGCAGCAGCGACAACATCGGGGCGGGCGGCGTGAACTTGGGAATGAATGGCGAAGGCGGCTTTGTTAACGGGGCGATCGCCTTCAATAACGTCTCCGCTTGCATCCACTAGCAGCAAGTCCGAGACGCGAATGTGGCCGAAATACATCCCAAAGGGGTTCACCCAAAAGCGATCGTCGAATTCGGGATCGCGGGCGGTAATATGTCCTGCCACGCCTTCATCAAAACCGAAGCGGGCAAACAGGCGAAATGCGGCTGCGAGACGTTGTTTGCGATGCAGGCGATCGGCTTCGATGCTGTCAAAGGTGGGCGGTTGAGGTAAGCCGGGAACGACGGGAGTTTCTATCATATCAATGAACAATGAACAATGAGCAATGAGCAATGAACAATGAACAATGAACAATGAACAATGAGCAATGAACAATGAGCAATGTAAGCATTCAGGTGGCACTCAGAAACCCGGTTTCTCGCAGATCTCCAGATAAAATTCGAGTTTGTCCGTTGAGAAACCGGGTTTCTACGCCTGTTTATGCTATGAAATCTGAATACTTACGTTCAATTTTAGTCGATCGCATCGGGATCGATACCGAGGGCTTGCAGTCGTTGGGCGAGTAAAT
>CAKZKB010000568.1 GCA_937121005.1 uncultured cyanobacterium
CAATGAGCGGGCCGATGGTAATATTGGGAACGAAGCGTCCGTCCATGACATCGACGTGAATCCAATCGGCTCCAGCGCGATCGACCGCCCGCACTTCGTCACCCAAGCGGCTGAAGTCCGCCGACAAAATCGACGGAGCGATAACAACGGGTTTTTGAGATTGCGTATTCATAATGTAAGGTTGTGTCCCCTGCGTTGTTGTTAAGATCGACTTAACTTAGAAATCGACCATAGGAATTAATAAAATTTTAACAAACCATGGTCGATACATCGTCCTTTTTGTCCAGTTTGCGACCGATCGCACCCGAACCGTAACCGCATGAAGACCGCACGCACGTTTTCCCGACTCGCCACCGTTGCTAGCGCGATCGCCGCTACCGTTGGCATTCCCACGATCGCCCTTTCCCTAAACCGCTCCATCAGCGAAGATGGTATCGATGCCCGTCGCCTGCACGAACCCCCCTACAACCTGCAAGGGACGAAAATCGGTATCGGCCAGGTGGAGATCGGCCGTCCGGCCCAATTTGGCATCGACAAAGTGCCCGACGATCGCGGTACGAACCCGGCCGGAGTCTACTATCGCAACTTTCCCCCCAACATTGACAGCGACGTAGACTACCACGCGCACAACGTCGCCGGAGTCATGGTCAGTTCGGCCAAAGCGGTACGCGGCGTGGCCCCCGAAGCGCGACTCTACGCCTCGGCCGCTGTCACCGAATTCGGCGAAAACCGCCAAGATCTCGAGTGTCTGGCGGCCCAGCACGTCGCCTTACAAAACGGCGATGACGTGCGAGCGATCAATTTTAGCTTCGGCGAGCCCCTGTGGCTAGATCCGCGTCCCAATGCGGTACTCGATGGTAACGCTTTACTGACTCAGTGTATCGACTGGTCGGCCCAAGAGCATAACGTTCTTTATGTCATCGCTGGGAACCAAGGCCAGGGCGGCATTCCCATCCCTACGGATAACTATAACGGAGTTAACGTGGCTTTTAGCGAAGCCGTCGATGGCGTATTTCGGCGCGTCAACTCCGCCAACCTCAGCAGCACGTTTACTGGGGCCCAAAGTCGTCTCACTGGACAGGAGGGGAATATCGACGGACGGCGAATGCTGACGCTGTTGGCTCCGGGTAGCAATGTAGAATTACTCAATGTCGATAATAGCGTCACCCGCAGTAGCGGCACGAGTTTCGCGGCTCCCCACGTAGCGGGGACGGTGGCGTTAATACAGGAGTACGGCGATCGCGCTTTTCGGGAAGGACGGGACAATTGGAGTCTGGACTCGCGCCGCCACGAAGTCACCAAAGCAGTGTTACTCAACAGCGCCGACAAACTGGCAGATCCCGGCGATGGTTCCATTCAAGGGATGACGCGCACGGTTCTCGACAAGCAAGGGAAAACTTGGCTGGAGTCGGAAGCGCACCGCGATCGCGCTATTCCGTTTCACAATGACATGGGAACGGGTCACGTCAATGCGTATCGCGCTTACCAACAGTTTAGCGGCGGTCAGTGGAGTCCCGATGCTCCTGTGGCGGCGATCGGTTGGGATTACAATGTCGTGGAAGCGGACAACTATCGCGAGTATATTATCGATGACCAGTTGCAAGGGGGAAGTTACCTCACGGCGACGATCGCGTGGGATCGGTTGGTCGAACTCAACGATCGCAACAATAACGGTGTGTTCGACGAGGGAGAAACCTTCGACGATGGCGGTTTAAACGATCTCAACATTTACTTGATGGAAGCGGACGAAACCAACACCGCCAACAGCGTGTGGTCGTCGGAAAGTCCCCTCGACAGTGCGGAACATTTGTTCTATCAAATTCCTGAAACCGGACGCTATAAAATCCGGGTGGAGTTTGCCAACCAGGTCAACGAACCGATGCAAAATTACGGCATTGCTTGGTGGGGAGTTCCGGTACAATAGGCGATCGATCTACCCGAGATCGGCTTTACCGCGACAAGCTGAATATTTGAACTCTGCGATCGTCGCTTCGTGGCTTTCTGGAGATGGTTGTCTAAATTCCCATTTTCCCGATGCCTCGGCGGCGATCGTAATATTTCCAGCACAAAGCCTGCGTTCTGTTAATCCTTTTTTCTGCATTACTACACGTTCGCTTGCAGATTTAACGCACGTTCGAGTAACCTCAGTACAGATAAATTGTTCTAAACGTCGATCGTCGCTATTTTTCAAATCGCACAGCAGCGAAAATAGCTCTGGAACCACATGACCGTAATTATTCGTACTACCGACAGATAAAACAGCAATTTCCGCGTCGATTCGCTCTAACAAGGTTCTTAGATCTTCTCCATTTTTGGGGTAAGCACCATGATGAGGAATTTTAACAACATTCGCATCGAGCTCGTTCGGCTCTAAAACTTCGCAGCACTCTCGCAGTCCAGCACCTTCGAGATCTCCCAAAAGCATCGCTGAGAAATTACCATAGTCAAGTCGAAGCACAAGAGATATTTCATTACCTTTGGCACGAGATTCTGCAAGATGTTTTTCAACAAAAAGAGATCCAGGATGTAAAATATTGATTGTTAAATCTCCCTCCTGGTATATTTTAGCGCCCCGCGATCCAGCGAGAAAACTTATCTTTCTCCTTCTCTCCCACTCATAAAGACGTTCTACAGCGTCTTTTAATCGATCTTGCTTTTCAGAAATGCCAACTTCACTTTTTTCTTTGTTTTTACTTAACTTTTCTACAGCGCATTTATATAACAAGTATGGTAAAAACAATTCACGGACTCCACGTTCAATCCAGTCCTCTAAAAAAAGAACTAGATCTTCCAGTTGGGGACAATGATCCTTATGAGCATGAGTAATATAAATTCGATCGATATGTTTGCAATGGTTTTGTTGCAGCCATCTCTTGAGCCGACTTACGTTACCTATATCTACAATGACAGTATTATTATCTTCAGCACAGATAACAATACTATCAGCATTACCAACGGCTAGAAATGTTACTTCACAAGTCATAGTTTGACTTCCTTGGATCGAGCTTCATGAGTTTTTCTTCGAGTTCTTCATAAGTTGAGTAAGGATAGGGTGTATGACGAAAATCTCGAAGTGCCCAGGGACGCTTAGATAATTCCTCAAATGTTTCAACATCTTGGCTTAATTGAGCCTTAAAAACCGTTCCATCAAGAGCCCATCCAGGCAATTCTGGTAAAATAGGCATCCATTTCTCTCGGTTTTCGTCCACCAAACCGTTTAGATACAGAAAAATTTTATCTCCTTCTTTAGAAATATCTAAGACTTGTCCAGAAACTGTCCAAGTTGGTTTCGTGCGTTCATGTTTCCATGCTTTCAATTCTGGAGGAGTTCCTGTGCGACTAATTTCGATCCACTGTGGATTTCCATAAGACTCATTGACTAATGCCTCCAACCTCTCCCGTAGCGGATCGGGGCTTGGAATCGGATCGTGCCGAAAATCTCGCTCGACAATTTGACGAGTGACATCAATGATTTGTCTATCGATTTTTAAAGGTAACGGCAAATCACACAATGCTTGTCGAGTAAGTTCGCGGCTTTTACGTCCAATCATAGATAAATCATTACCTAGTTTGGATGTGAGAATTCCTAGTAACCATAATTTTTGATCTCCATAGGTAAACTCAGCAAACTGTGTAGGAATATCACTATTCTCATAACCAGTCACACACTTTTCTGCTTCCTTGACAGGAAGAATACAAAAAACATGATGATTAGGGCAAAGTCCGATCGTATCAATTTGACAGGAAAGTGGAGACTCAGAGCTACGGTTTCCTGCATTACCTACCAAAAGTTTAGGAACATCAAATAGATGCTCGTTTTTGAAACAAGGCCTTTTGAGATATTTCTTGCCGTATCTTAACCATCGCTTATCTTCAGGCACACGGTTGGGATCGGCCCACAATTTATTACGATCGTGCCACTGCATTTGCCAATAGCGCTTGCATTTTACGTTAACTGGACAGTCTTTAAGAGGCTGGTTCCAATCTGTGATTTTTCCCAGCGTAACGCCAGCAAAAACATAGAATAATTGCCCTAATAAAACTACAGGAACTTCAAGTAAAATTGGAGGTGCAGTTACCGATGACCAATCATCTGACTTTATTTTAGCTATCCATGAAGTTCCAGTGAAACCATTTTTTTGAACGTTGGACACAGCTTCTTGATTTTGAGAAAATACTGCTCTTGACATAACAGAAACAGTCATTTTAGGTTTTCCAACGATTCCTAGTACAATAGCTACAGCTTGCTTAGCTTTTATGCCTACTGTTTTTTCTGGAAATTGCAAAACTTCTAGAATTTGACAGCGATTGCTCATTAGCTGACGAGCTTTTAGGAATCCGTGACTTGTACCTGACAAGATAGATTGAGGCAAGACGAATGCAAATTGGGAATCATCTTCCAACCAATTTAGAGCCTGTTCTACAAATTTCGCAGCAATTTGCTTATCTCCTCGCTTGGCAAAAGGAGGGTTAGCAATCACTACGCGAGGTTTGAAGTATAAGTTACCTCGGTTGAGATGATTGTAGTCTTGGCTATCAAATTTATTCGGGAAAGGCAAGATAGCATCTTGACTCAAGGATTCTCGAGCTAGAGTGTAACGCAGTTCTGCAACTAAACGTGCGTTTTCATCTAGATCGTTTCCTACCACATGATTGGCCAAATAGTTGTTACGTTCATCAGGATTTTCGGGAAGGTCTTCCATTCCTGCCAGACGTGACGTAGCCGCTAGCAATAAGCTACCCGATCCGGCTGCGGGATCGAAAATAATTCTTTCTTCTGGACGAATTCGCTCTAGCGGCAATAATTCGAGGATTCGCTCGGCGATCGCGACTGGAGTATAATGCTGTTGCAGATCTCCCCAGTCCTTCCCATCTAACTTTGGTAATTCGCGAACTGCTTTTTCATATAACAGTCCTACGTCTTTGTGATTGACTAAAGCAAACGTAACGCGATCGCCAAGATGCACCGCTAAATGTTGTAAAATAACCTCGATCGCGTCACGAGGTAAAAACTCTTCCATGCGAGGAATCGAGTGTTTGCTCTTTTGGAAAAATCCGTTCAGCCGCGATACAGTCCGATCGAGTAACTGACGAGGATCGTTTGTCGCAAACGGATCGGTGGAACTTTTAGGGAAAAAACCTTTGTCCTCCAAAATTCGAGCCGCCAAATATGCGATCGCCACTCGAATAATGTATCCTTCAACGACACTACGATTTTTCAGCTTCTTAGGTAAGCGATCGAGAGCCGACTGAATCGCACTTTGAAATGCTTTATCTAGCATCTCTCTCTGACGCATCAAAAAGGAGAAACTGCGGACAGAGAGAGATGCTTCCAAATCGGCTAGGGAAACCTGACCCGTCCGAAATTTGGACAGTGCTTTTGGCGAAAATAGATCGCTTTTCGGCGAACTGAGTTCTGATGCCAAATTTTCCGGCTCGATCTCGACTTCTTCTCGTCGATCGCGCCGATCGTAATACTGAAGATAGTAACGCTCGTCAGTTGCAATCAGATGACCTCGAACCGGCAACTCTTGTAGCTGTTTTTGATACTGCCGAACTTCTTCTAGTTTAGGAACATATTGGACAAAAAAAGCTAAATTGGTAGCAGTAGGACGCAGACCCTTGTCTGTCCATAAGGCATCGATCGCGATCGGTTCGCCATCCCCTTTTCCCGTAGGGACGCGCACCTTCCGATGTGGATCCATGTTCCACATCTCGCTGGCTGTGTCGATCGCGCACTCTAGCAGTTTAGACACCTGAGAGATCTCTAGCGTATATTGACCCTTCAATCAAGTATACCAATGAGATGGCATCTTGGTTGACATTGTTACAGAGATTTATCATCATAACTGTCCCGATCGCATTTGTAAAATCCCTTTAGGTCACGCTCTTGGATCCGTAATGAACCCCACTCCCGACGCACGCCAGTACCCACCCACCAACCAATGTCGTTAAAGCCTTAATCCTCAGACGAATATTATCATCATTCCACAAACCATTCCGAAGCCCGGCCGCCCAAATCCAAGACGATCGTCACCGCTTTCCCCAACCGAGGTCGATCGCAGGTTTCCCGAATGTAGTCCCGAACGCGATCGTCTTCTCCCCACCCGTTCAAATACGTCGCCACCGCCTCCAAGCGATCGCGGTACTCTCCTGGGGACAACGGAAACGAAGCCTGTTCTAGATACCGCCACATGACCTGTAACAAGACGCGATCGCCCCGCCGCCGCAGTTGCACGTCGTAGGAGTATCCCCACTTGTCGAGGAGGAGTTGGTGTAGCTCGGGGCCAGTCATATCAATTTTGGATTTTGGATTTTCGATTTTGGATTAAGTATCGGGCTAAGTTCCAAGGCTGGGAAAGCGCGAAGCGGTTCCCCTTATCCCGCATGAAGTCGGGGGTCTGTATCGGCAACCGTCTCAGTGCGCAATCTCATCTTCTTTACATTTCTTCACAAAGCGATACGAGCCGCCATGATTAAATTAACCTATACATGGCCATTGATTCCCATCGAGATTCGATAAGTAGCACTCATGACTCAAATGTCGAGCCAGTCGGATGTCCCCGGAATGGGGCGACGGCAGTTTATGAACTTCCTGACCTTCGGAGCCTGCACGGGAGTTGCCCTGGGAGCGCTCTACCCCGTCGTCAAATACTTCATTCCCCCCTCTGCGGGTGGTGGCGGCTCGGGTATTACCGCCAAAGACGCTCTCGGTAACGATGTCGTCGCCAGCGAATTCTTAGGAGAACACAACGCCGGCGATCGCGTTTTGACCCAAGGGTTCAAAGGCGATCCCACCTATGTCATCGTCGAAGACAGTGGCGAACTTGCCAACTACGGCTTGAACGCCGTCTGCACCCACCTCGGCTGCGTCGTTCCTTGGAACGCGGGGGCCGACAAATTTATCTGTCCCTGTCACGGTTCCCAGTACAACAAAGAAGGTAAAGTCGTCCGCGGCCCCGCACCGCTTTCCTTGGCCTTGGTGCACCTCGAAGTCCAAGACGACAAAGTGACCTTCCAGAAATGGGACGAAACCGACTTCCGCACCGGGAAAGAACCCTGGTGGACGTAATCAATTTTAGATTTTAGATTTTGGATTTTAGATTGGCTGTTCCATCCATCCAAAATCGCTTTATTCCCTTCAAGAGAGACAACTTCGCACCGATGAAAACCCCGAGTCTATTGAATCGTTGGTGGCGGACGATCGCGCAAGGATTGAGTATTACGATCGTCGCGATCGCCCTATTTTTTGCCAGCGATATTGCCTTCCCTCAAAGCGCTGCCGCCTATCCGTTTTGGGCGCAACAAACCGCTCCAGAAACCCCTCGCGAAGCTACCGGACGCATCGTTTGCGCCAACTGTCACCTAGCGGAAAAACCCGTCAAAGTGGAAGTTCCGCAGTCGGTGCTCCCCGATACGGTATTTAAAGCCGTCGTTGAAATTCCTTACGATACCAGCGTCCAACAAGTGCTCGGCGATGGTAGCAAAGGCCCCCTAAACGTGGGAGCCGTATTAATGTTGCCCGAAGGCTTTAAAATTGCCCCGGCCGATCGCATCTCCGACGCACTACAAGAAGAAGTCGGCGATGTCTTCTACCAAAACTACAAAGAAGGTCAGGATAACGTGATTATCGTCGGCCCCTTACCCGGCGAAGAATATCAAGAAATCGTTTTCCCGATCCTCTCTCCCGATCCAGCAACCGACTCCGATATCCACTACGGTAAATACTCCGTGCACGTGGGTGGAAACCGAGGTCGCGGTCAAATTTATCCCACCGGACAAAACAGCAACAACGTCGCTTACAAATCCACCGCGACGGGTAAAGTTGCTACCATCAAACAAGTGGAGTCGGGTGGCTACGAAGTGACGATCGAGACTCCCGAAGGCGATACCACCGTCGAAACCATCCCCGCCGGGCCAGAATTGACGATCGCCGAAGGACAAGAAGTCAGTGCTGGAGATGCCCTCACTGCCGATCCGAATGTGGGCGGTTTCGGTCAAAAAGATACCGAAATTGTCTTGCAAAGTTCGGGACGCATCAAAGGTTTGCTCGCCTTCTTCGCCTTAGTCATCGTGGCGCAAATCTTCCTCGTTCTCAAGAAGAAACAAGTCGAGAAGGTGCAAGCTGCCGAGATGAATTTTTAGGTTGGTAATGGGTGATTAGATAGTGTGTTTCTTCCCTCGTAGCGTTCCTCATGGAGCGCTACGAACTGTGGGAGGCTACGCCTCCAAAATACACGAGGCAGAGCCTCTAGAATAGCATTCCCCGGCAGAGCCAGGGAACGAGGGGATGCTCGTCAATTGTGTTTTATTGATGCGTTGTTTGTTGTTGCGTTGATGCGTTGAAAATGTCTGACGTTATCGAACAGTCCGTTACTGCAAATTCCTTAGACTGGCATTATGCCAGAGTCAATCCGGCTAACGAAAGCGACAAGCCTCCGGTGGTTTGCTTGCATGGCATCCCGGCTCAAAGTTATACTTGGAATGCGATTTTACCCGACTTAGCCGATGCGGGTTTTTCTGCCATTGCCCCGGACTGGATCGGATACGGTCGATCGTCCAAACCCGAAAAGCGCCAATTTGCTTATACTCCCGATGCTTACGTTAGCGAATTAGGCAACTTTTTAGATAGTTTAGATATCCAAACCTGCTCGTTAGTGGTGCAGGGATTTCTCGCTTCGGCGGGGATTCAATTTGCCTTCAAAAATCGCGATCGCGTTCACCGCTTAGCCATTTGCAATACGCCGATTTCCACCGCCGCCAAATTGCCTTGGCGCATCAAACAGTTAGGACTTCCCTTAGCGGGCGATATGGCCACTCAAGATCCGCTCCTGATGGATCGCACCTTAGAAAAAGGAAGCGGTTTTGTCGTTTCCGATGAAGATTTAGATATCTATCGCCGTCCGTTTCTCAAAAGTTCCTCAGCCGGACGATCGCTCCTCTATTCCATTCGCAACTTGCAGCTAAAATCAGCAATGGCAGAGATCGAGTCGGGGTGGAAAGATTGGGACAAACCCACCTTGCTGGTATGGGGAACTCAAGACTCCTGGTTGCCCGTTACCGAGGCGCGATCGCTGTGCGAAAAACTCAGCGAGTGCGAACTCGTCGAACTTCCCGAAGCCGCACATTTCCCGCAGGAGCATTTTTCTAAAGAAATTGCCCAACACTTGATTCGATTTCTGCGTCGCCGTTAAGCTAGTAGAGAAACCCATAGCCGTTTAGTCTTAAAATGCTGCAACGTTTCCGACCGATTTTAGCCGGAGTGCTGGCGGTTCTCGCCGCTTTCGTGGTGGGCTGCTCTGCACCGTCCGAGCCAATGACTTATACTCAGTCTCAGATTGAAGACATTCAATTGTACGCCGCCCGCTTAGGGGATTTGCGCGATCGCATGGACGAATTGGGAGACGCGATCGATAATGAAGATTGGGGCGAGGTGGATACCTTCATTCACGGGCCCCTGGGCAGTTTGCGCGAGCGTGCGGCTCGGGTGACGCGCCAACTTCTACCGAGCGATCGCGATCGGGCCGAAGCACTCGCCGAAGACTTGTTCGAGCATCTCGAAGAGATCGATCGCGCCGCCGATATCGAGAAAGCGAGTCTTGCAGTCAGTAACTATCGCGAAAGTCTGCAAGATTTCGATGCGTTCTTGGCACTCGTTCCCGAGTCGGTTGACTAATTAAGTAACTGCAACCCAAGAAACCCGGTTTGTAAGGATTTCGCCTCGTAGGGGCGATTCGCGAATTGCCCCTACATTGACCGAGAATATCGCGGATACAAGCCTCTCTTTTCAGGGAGAAGAGGATACGGACATTTTCCTTAGTTCAAGCCTGGTGGACTTTAGGAAGAGATCTTAATTTTGAATTTTGAATTTTGAATTTTGAATTGGAGCGAAGCGACTATGCCATTATACGATTATGTTTGCCCCCAAAACGGTCGCACCGTCGAAGTTCGCCATTCGCTAAGCGAAACGATTTCGACTTGGGGGGAACTGTGCGATCGCGCCGGAATCGAACCGGAAGACACCCCCACCGATACCCCCGTGAAGCGCAAAATTACTGCCCCTAGCGTCTTGGTTCCGACCAGCGATCGCGAATTGAAGGATGCAGGCTTTACCAAGTTAGTGAAGCGCGATAAGGGCGTGTACGAAAATGTGACGGGCGGAGAGGGCGAACCTCGCGTCATTGGCGATTCGTAATCGTTGTATATAATGTAAAGGACGGTATTTGTAGGGGCTAAGCATTCACACCGATTAACGCACGATTCTACCGATAACTAAACATGGTGAATGCTTCGCCCGCCCAGATGTATCGTATTGTAGCATCCTAGGAGAACCCTACGAGAGGATCGACCAACTTTAGCTGTCGAATTTCAAGTCAGACATCATGCGATCGAGAACTTGTTTGTTGCGATCGTAATTTTGACCTTCGACACTGTAGGTTGCACCGACTAATGTCGAACCATCCAAATCGACGACGTAGCGATAGGTTTTTACGCCTTCGGGTAACAATGCAATCCCGGTCGATTCCTCTTCGATAACAACGGCTTGATGTCCGTCAATTTGGAGGGAACGCCGCGATAGTTCTCGACTGGCTTCTGCACCATAAGGCGCGCCAGCAACGCGATCGAAGGACATATTTTCTTCGCGCAAATAGACCGCTTCGTCGAAACTGTCGCTACGTGCAGGTAGGCTGGCATCGGTGGGATCGAACACTTGGCAAGTGTTGAGAATTTCGCCAGAATTGGTTTCCCAACCGCCGGGATAGCCAACCGTATAACCGATCGCGTCGTTATGACAGCTTTGGCTCAATTGTACCCCAGCGTTGTCGCTCAGACATTGATTTTGTCCGCTCAAATCTTGAAAGCAATCGCCGTATTTGTCGAGCATGACGACATCAGAAACAGTGGAAAATTGGGTCAGAGTTTCCTCGATCGCCGTTTTTGTACGGGCGATGTCACCGACTCCACCAAGGGGAACGGTACGGCAAAATTTTAAGCGAGCCGTTCCTTCATTGATGGCAATGTTAAAATCTTGGTTACTCTGACAATTCGAGGCCCCTTGAAAGTCGATGGGATCGATTAAACCGCGTTGTTGTTCGGCCGCAGTTGGCCCGTCTATTAACTCTTGCATGGCAAATTCAGCCACACCTAAATCGGGCGAAGTACGCGATACGGCTTCGACTTCCTCAAACGATCCGCCTCGTACCGGGAAAAAGACAGAAACGGGATAGCTGCTGTCTGCAACGGTTTGAAACGAGTCGGAAACAGTGGCGACAACCGGATCGAATTCATTTTGCAAACTGCGATCGTACTCAACATCGAGAGTGAGAACGTTGTTATCTGCCATTGTCTTTTTGATATAAAAAATGCGATCGCCTTCGTAACCGGAGATGACAAACCAGTTGTCTTCTCGCATTCGATACGTCACGTTTCGACCTTCTTGTGCCAACGCTTCTCGATACAAGTCTTCTATGGTGTCGCCTTGGATGTTGTTGTAGCCAAAGGCTTTCATAACAACATTTTCGTTTGGCGACGCAAACGTGAGTCCGTCGTTATTTTCGGGTGGCGCTTCTGGGGAAACAATGCTGTTCGGGTACAGCAGCGAAAAATCGAACCGTTCGTTGGTATATTCTTCGTAGTTAATATTCGCTTCGTTAGGAATATTGATGTCTCCCGTTCCACCACCGATCGTCGTCGGTTGCTGTCGCTGCGGAGGTTGGCGATCGCCTCTGACAATGGGTTCGCCTTGGCAGCTTGCTAAACTTAAACCCGCACAGAAGAGTAAAGAAGTCGATAAAATGCGATTCATGTTGAGATGGATAGTTAAGGACAAAAAGCAGAAAGATTTTCCTTCGCTGAGGTAGACTTTAACCCTTCAGCGAAGGGGCAATTTTGGGGACTAGGTGGTATTCTCAGTCAGACATTGCCGGGGGCCGCGAAAATCGTAGAAGCAGTCACCGTTCTTGTTGAGAATGATGACATCAGAAACAGTGGAAAACTGCTCTAATGTTTTCTCGATCGCCACTTTGGCTGGAACGACTTCACCCACACCACTGAGAGGAACGGTACGGCAAAATCTTAACCGTGCAGTTCCATCGTTGATGGAGATGTTAAAATCTCGATCGGACTCGCAGTTAGACGATCCCTCAAAGTCAATGGGATCGATTAAACCGCGTTCTTGTTCGGTGTCCGTCGGCCCGGCAATTAACTGTTGTATGGCAAAGTTAGCCACACCTAAATCGGGCGAGATCCGAGGGACAGCTTCAAATTCGTTGGTCGGCGTGTTTTCTACAGGGAAAAAGACAGAAACGCGATGGCCGCTATCTTGGTCTACTGGCCCGAAAGAGTTAGAGATGGTAGCGACAACCGGATCGAATCGATTTTGCAAGTTGCGATCGTAGCGAATATCTAGGGTAAGTATGTCGTCATGGGCGATGATTTCCTTGATATAGAAGACGCGATCGCCTTCGTAACCCGAGATAACAAACCAATTATCCTCTTGTCTTTCGTAAGTGACGTTTCCATCCACTCGAGACAGGGTATCGCGATACAAATCGCTGATGGTGTTGTCAGAAATATTGTGAGCCCCATAGGCTTTAATGACAATATTTTCGTTGGGTGAAGTAAAGGTTCTACCGTCATTGTTGGTTGGAGCCGACTCCATAGAAACAATATTTTCCGGGTAGACTAGGGAGAAGTCAAAGCGGTAGTTGGCATAGGTTTCGTAGAGAACATTCGCTTCGTTGGGAATGTCGATCGCCCCCGTACCACCACCGACAGTATTGAGTTTGGGTTGGCGATCGCCTCTAGCAAGGGGTTCGCCTTGGCAGCTTGCTAAACCTAAAGCAGTGCAAAGGAGTAAAGAAGTCGATAAAATGCGATTCATGTTAAGATGGATAGGGAACGACAAAAAGCAGACGATCGCATCTTCGACGATCGCCTTCCGATCTCAACCTTAAGAAAATATCAGATAGAATTCAAGAGAAATGTGCTATGGATAACACAAAATCTATCCATCGAACGATTAAAGGATGCAGGCATTCAGGTGCCACAGAGAAACCCGGTTTCTCAACGGATAGACTCAAATTTTACCTGGCGATCGGCCAGAAACCGGGTTTCTACGCCCATTGACGATCGGACACCCGAACATTTACTAAAGGATAAATTTAGCGGGCAAGATGCCCGCATTACCAAACTTAATCTGCGCCGTTCGTTGATGCGTTGCAACCATCGCCGCGATGAACAGTTTTAACCCATTTCAAGCGCTTGGGTAAGACTGCGATGCGGGCGGTTGTGGCTACAATAACGACAAACCAGTGCATGAAATACACCATACCGAGAACGCTTTGCTGGAACATTTCCCAAATAGAACGCTTGGCCTCGTAACGGCGCGATCGCCAAATTCCACCCACCATATACGCAAACGTCATGGCTAGGGTCAAAAATACCACTGGCGAAAAAAGCGGTAGTTGGCGACGAACCAGCGCCACCGCTAACTCGGGTACGGCTGTGGCGGGCATTAAATATTGAATGGCAAAAAACGTCAGCGCATCCCAACTTTTGCGAAGCCCCATGCGGTTGCTGGCAAACAATCGCCAATAGTCTAAATAGCGTTGGTAGCCACCTTCTGCCCAGCGCGATCGCTGGTGCCACAAGGATACAAAATCTGTCACCCCTTCCTCGAAAACAGGCGGAGAGGCTAGCATTTCAATCTGCCAGCGATCGAGGTGCAAGCGAAAACTCAAATCCAGATCGTCGGTGATCGTTTCTTCGTTAAACCCACCGCAGCGATCGAGTGCCAAACGACGCACGAACTGACCGTTTCCGCGTAACTCTCCCACACCACCAGCCGCGACGCGCTGCTGTTGAATGTAGAGATCCATAGCCATTTCTGCTGCTTGTCCCCGCGTCCAGAAATTCTCCTCCGCATTAGAGATCGTCTTACGAATTTGTACCGCCCCGACTTCCGGACGAGTAAAAGTAGGGAGAACGCGCCGCAGCAGATCTCGATCGACACTGGCATCGGCATCGAATACAGCAATAATATCGCCTCGGGTGACTTTTAAGGCCGCATTTAAAGCCCCAGACTTGCCGCCGCCGGCCCCCGGTTGGCGATGCAATATCGTTAAATTATCGTGTTGGCGAGCCAAGTTATCGAGTATTTTAGGAGTGCTGTCCGTGCTCGCATCGTTAACGACGCAGACTTCGTAGTGCGATCGCGGGTAGTCGAGATCGCAAAGCAGTTTTACCACGCGGGCGATCGTCGTTTCTTCGTTTTTCGCCGCCACCACCAGAGAGACAAAAGGTAACTCCTCCGCCGTCTCCAACACTTGCGGATCGGGGGGCGCAACCGGAGTCGCAAACAGCAACCGCACCAACCGCACACCAACGGGAAGGGAAAGACCCAACACCGCCCAAGATCCCCAGGTGACGGAGTTGAGAGCAATGATACCACCCCATAACAAGATTAAGATCGCGGCAGCCTTGCGCCTGCGTCCGTCGTAACCGCGATAGGAGATCTCCTCGTCTTCGTCTCCTTCGTCCCCGTAGAGGATAGCGTTTAAGGGTTCGAGATCGTCGGCGGGATGGCGTTCGGCCCAGGTATTAGCGGACATATCGGTATCGGCACAACTGCAACGAGCGCTACAATTATCCCACACAGCGATCCGGTTGGCACGGAGATGGCTGAAATCGCGGCAGCACGAGGGGTTAAAGGTTTCTTTTGTATGTTAGGGGCCGGTGGCGGTTCAGCGTTAGAGCGAGTCGGAGCCATTTCCCTGCTAAAAAAGGTTGAAATTGTCATCCCCGCAGCACATCAGGGCAGCACTTCATTTGGAAGGGTAACATTACAATACGCCGTTGTCAGCGCATCCACCCCTGTAATTGCCGTGCCAACGACGATCGCGAACGCACCTAATTCTAGAGCCTGCTTTGCCAGTTCCGGCCTGGAAATCCCCCCTTCACAAACGATTGGCATATCTAAAGTTGCCACCAATTGAGCTAACAAATTAAACCCCGGAGGTAATTGGGTTTGCGTGGCGTTTGTATAGCCGTAAAGCGTGGTGGCGACAATATCGGCTCCGGCTTTAGCTGCCGCAACTCCGGCTTCTAGGGTATCCACATCTGCCATCACCCTCTTACCTAACTCGCCATGAATTCGAGCGACCAAATCTGCAACGGTTTCCCCTTGCGGACGTTTTCGCAATGTCGCGTCGATGGCAACAATGTCCGCACCCGCTTTGGCAACGGCTTCGGCGTGGTGGAATTGCGGGGTAATGTAAACATCAAAATCGGCGATCGTCTGTTTCCACAGTCCGATAATGGGAATATCTGGAAGTCGCGATCGCACTGCTTCGATATGGTTGGGACTATCAATTCGTACCGCGATCGCCCCTCGTCGCACGGCGGTTTCAGCGAAAGCGGCAATAATATCGCGATCGTGTAACGGAGAGTCGGCGGGGGCTTGGCAGGAGACAATTAAGCCTCCTTTTAAGGGTTGCAATGATAGCATTTTGATGGATTTTGTAGAAAAAACCCGGCTTTTCTAGAAAACCGGGTCAAAATGTTCGTAAATTCGCGATCGCGAACTTAACCAATTTCCTCCATGACCGCAAACATGGGCAAATACATCGACAGCAAAATCGAACCGACCATACCGCCAATCACCACAATCATCAACGGTTCGAGCATACTCGTCAACCCTTTAATCGCCTGTTCGACTTCATCTTCATAAAACGCACCCACCTTCATCAACATGGCATCGAGTTCCCCGGTTTCTTCCCCGATCGCCATCATTTGAATCGCCAACGCTGGAAACACGCCTTTTTCCTGCATGGCTTCGCTAATTTGTCCCCCACTTTGGATACTATCGCGAGCGTAGTCGATCGCGTCTGCAATCACCGCATTTCCCGCCGTATCGCGGACAATTTCCATAGAGTTCAAAATCGGAACCCCCGATCGCGTCAGCGTCCCGAAAACGTTACAAAACCGCGCCACCGCCGTTTTTTCAATCAAGTCACCAAAAATCGGCGCTTTCAACAACAGTTTGTCAATTTGGAACTGACCGACCGGAGTTTTGTAATACTGCTTCACCGCAAAAATGATGGCGAACAGAATGCCCACAAAAACAATAATGGCATAGTTTTGCGTTTCGATCCAACTTTCCGCATCGGGCACTTCCGAAGCCGGCGGTAAAGTCGGCCCGCGCAAGAAGAAACTAATGTTCATCATCAACTGGGTAAACGCAGGCAATTCGGCTCCCAACTGATCGAAAATCCCCGTAAATGTGGGTAGCAAAAAGATCGTCATTCCCAAGAAAATGACCACAGCAATACCACCAACTGTTTGCGGATAGGCCATGGCTGATTTCAACTGGTTTTGGATGCGAGCGGAATCCTCAAGTAACTTCGCCAGTCGGTTGAGCACCTCATCGAGAACACCACCGACTTCCCCCGCTTGCACCATCGCCACATACAAATTGTCGAAACAAGACGGATGTCGGCGCATGGCTTCTGAGAGCGACCCCCCTTCAGAAACCTCCCCGTTGATATCAACTAGAGCGCGTTTGAGCTTCGGGTTGCCACACTGTTCGGTGAGCACGGACAAACAGCGAATCATCCCCACACCCGCGTTGAACATCGCCGCAAATTGTCGGGAGAAAACGGCTTTATCCTTAACCGTAACGCTCGATAGCAGCAACGTTATCCGATCGCCAATCCCGATCGACTCGCCCCCTTTTGCTGGCTGGTTGGCAGCTGCATTAGCCATGGCTTGAAACCTTTATAAACAACAAACAATTGAAAAGCAATTGCATCGAAGATTATGCCCTCGCTTTCGCTCGCGCCTTACCTTGACCCGCCGCACCTTGGGGAACGATTAGCCGATTGAGTTCGTCTATCTTCGAGGTTTTAGAAACGGCTTCCTCGTAAGTGACTTTCCCTTCGTTCACCAGCCGTGCTAGGCACATTTCCATTGTTTGCATTCCCAGTTTTGCCCCCATTTGAATTTGGGAATAAATCTGGCTGGTTTTTCCCTCGCGAATTAAGTTGGCCATAGCAGGTGTATTGACCATAATTTCTTGAGCCGCGCAACGACCGCCACCCACTTTACGCAGTAAGTTTTGCGAGAGGACTCCTACTAGCGAGCCGGACATTTGGGCGCGAATTTGCGGTTGCTGAATCGGCGGGAATACGTCCAACATCCGATCGACCGTTGCCGAAGCCGAGTTTGTGTGCAAAGTTCCGAAGACCAAGTGACCTGTTTCTGCGGCTGAAATCGCCAAGCCAATAGTCTCTAAGTCGCGCATTTCCCCCACTAGGATGATATCGGGATCTTCGCGGAGGGCGGCTTTTAGGGCGTTGGCAAAACTTTTGGTATCTTCACCTTTTTGCCGTTGGTGAAACAGGCTTTTTTCGTTGGGAAAAACATACTCGATGGGGTCTTCTACCGTGAGCACGTGCTCCGATCGCGTCCGGTTAATCAAGTCCAAAATTGCCGCCATGGTCGTGGTTTTTCCAGAACCCGTTTGTCCTGTCACCAACACCATTCCCCGAGGACGTTCCGACAGTTCTCGCATGATTTCGGGAACGCCTAACTTTTCAAAGTTGGGAATTTTAGAAGACAGCGCCCGCAAGCAAGCGGCAAAACAACCCCGTTCGCGATAGACGTTCACCCGAAACCGAGCCAACCCTTTAACCCCGTAGGCGCAGTCGAGTTCCCAGTTTTGTTCGAGATCTTTACGCTGGTTGTTGTTGAGCATACTAAAGATCAAGCGCTGGCACTCGTCAGGAGCCAACGATTCGCCAAATTGCTCTTGCGGCCCCAGTTTACCGCTAACACGAAAATAGATCGGTGCGCCGGCTTGGATGTGCATATCGGAACCGCCTTGTTCGATGAGCGATTCCATCACATCTTCAATCATGTAGTCCATGAGTTTTCTCCTTAGTTAATTGATTGATATTGGTAGTGTGGCAATGGCTTAAAAACTGGGACGGGCTTCTTCGATCGTATAGTCCATTTTGGATCTCCTTAGTTAAGTAAGTAATCGGTAAGGGCAACAGTTCGGACACTTTTAACTGACAACGGTAGAATGCGGGTTTCAGCCCCTCGATCGAAAACTGTCCGGAGTATTGTAAGGGGCTATCGCTTAGAAACTAAGACGATCCACACCTCAATTGTTCATTGCTCATTGTTCATTGCTCATTGAAACGTGCTAATCTTGAAAGCGCGGGGTCAAGCAGTAGGGACAATCCATCCATTCCGGTTGCAATCCCGCCCCACAGGTGACGCAGGTTAAGGAACTCTTGCGTTTGGCTTTGAGTTCGGCTTCTAGACCCGTGTCGGTGTAGGTGACGCGATCGACCTCTTCAAAGGTCGTATGACCTTGGCGTACCAAGTTCAAACTATATGCCAATAGTGTCACCATCCCTTCTTCGACAGCGATTTCTTTGAGGCGTTCGGTGGTTGCGCCTTCATTAATCGCGATCGCCAAGTTTTCAGTCACTTGCAAAAACTCGTAAACCCCGACGCGACCTTTGTAACCGCCACCGCGACATTTTCCGCACAACTGACCGCGATCGTCTAGATCTTGGCGATCGGCCGGTGCTACCACATTCGCTTTATAAAATGTGGTATCGACTTCGCCCGAAACCGAAAGTCCGTAACGAGCCAGTTCGTCGGCGGTCGGCGTAAACGGAATCCGACATTCAGTACACACGCGCCGCATCAAGCGCTGGGCGAGTACCCCCAACAATGCCCCAGAAACCATGAACGGCTCTACACCCATTTCATCAAGGCGAGCCACCGCCCCGGCTGCGTCGTTGGTGTGCAGCGTCGTCAGCACCAAGTGACCTGTGAGGGCGGCTTCAATTGCCGTTTTTGCTGTTTCCAAATCTCGCGTCTCACCCACCAGAATAATATCTGGATCTTGCCGCAAGAACGCCCGCAAAATGTTAGCAAAGGTCAGATCTTTTTCCCGAATCACCTGACACTGCGTAATACCAGGTAGGGCATATTCAATCGGGTCTTCGGCGGTACTGATGTTCACCCCCGGATCGTTGCGCTCGGCTAAGATCGAGTACAGCGTGGTCGATTTACCCGAACCCGTCGGCCCCGTCACCAAAATCAATCCGAAGGGACTGTTCGCCATCTCGCGGACTTTTTGCAACGTATCCGGGTCGCTAATCAACTTATCTAACCCGAGTTGCGTCGAAGAGTTATCCAAAATTCGCAGGACAATCTTCTCTCCGTAGCGACTGGGCAGCGAGTTGACGCGAAAGTCCACCGGCCGTCCTTGGAAGATGCGGCGAATGCGACCGTCTTGGGCTTGGCGGCGCTCGGCAATGTCGAGATCGGCAATAATTTTAAACCGAGACGTAATCGCTGGAATCACCTGTTTGGGCAAGCGCGGAAACGGTTCTTCGAGTACCCCATCTTTCCGCATCCGGATCCGCAAATCGTGTTCTTGCGGTTCGACGTGGATATCGGATACGCCGTCGGTGAGGGCTTTACGAAGAATTTTGTTCACCGTATTGATAATCGGGGCTTCGTTGGCATCGCCTTGGTCGGATTCGAGATCCATTTCCTCGGGCGGTGCGTCTTCGAGCTCCCCTTCTTCGTCGGTCAGTTGGGCGAACTGCTGAGTATCGATCGCGTTTTTCGCATCGAGTTCTTGTTTTTGCAGGGCTTCTTCGCGCTTGACTCGTTCGTCTAGGAATTGAGAAATTAGGTCTTGATAGTCTTCGAGGGTAATCACCCGGCGCATCAACTCGGCGCTTTGGGCCCGCAGCAAGCGCACCAGTTCGTCGGTGGCCTCGAGGTCTTCGGGGTTGACCATGGCCACGGCGATCGCGTCTTTGGGCTCGCTTTGGCGGAACAGAGGGATGAAGCGATAGCGACGACAGGTATCGAGGGGAATAACGTTTTGTAAAAGTTTATTAACTTGACTGGGATTCGCCTCGTCAATTTCCGGGTCGAACCCTTCTACACCGTGCAACACTTTGAGCTCGAACAGTTGCTGCTTCTTGTACTGGCGCAGCATTTCGGGCGGGAGGGCTTTTCCCGTTAGCTGTTCGAGGACTTCGGTGAGGGGACGGCCGGTTTTGCGGCTTTCTTCTTGCGCTTGGCTCATTTGGTCGGGGCTGGCGTAGCCCGACTGTACGAGTTTGTTACCGAACGGCGAGAAGTTGGTCTGGACGACTAGGGCTCTGCGTGGTTTGCTGGTAGTCATGGTCGATGGAGGCGATTGTGGGGGGCGCGGCGGCAAGGGCGCGACGCTTGTAGCCGCTCCGGGCGCGAAGGGTCGATGGCGGCTGATTTCTATTCTAACGGTTCCCCCCTCTCGGTGGGTAGGGCTTTCGATTCAGTGCGATCGCGGCCCGTCGGGTCTCGGGAAATTGTCGAGTCAGATGAAACTTCAGGTAAGCTCGATCTTAGCTGTCCCATTCCCGTATTTTAGATGATAAAGCCAACCGTCTCGCTTTTGTTACTTGCCATTGCTTTGGCGATCGCTGGCTGCGATCGTCCCAATACCGAAGCGGAGGTCGAAGACACCGAAGTGGAAGTGGAAGTCGAAGAAGAAATCGTTTCTCCGGCGGTTGAATGCGATCGCGTTCGCGACATTCTCACTAACTCGGAGTTCGGTTGGGGATCGGAGGCGGTTCTCGCTAGCGAAGTGGTAGAAACGGA
The DNA here is from genome assembly GCA_937121005.1 of uncultured cyanobacterium. Taxonomy (GTDB): domain Bacteria; phylum Cyanobacteriota; class Cyanobacteriia; order Cyanobacteriales; family Geitlerinemataceae; genus CAKZKB01. The sequence goes on from CAKZKB010000568.1 coordinate 20,683, forward strand.
AGATCCGACGATGGTGGCGGCGACAACAGCCGGAACCGCAGCCACCACTATGGCGACGAGTGCGGAATTGGCACAGGTGCAAATGCAGCAGTTGCAAGCGTTGGAATTAAACAATATTACGTTAAACGAATTGCGCGATCGCGCGGTGGCTAAACTCGATGAATTTGTTGTCGCGCTCAACGATGCGGCGACGCTTTACGCTAATATTGAAGCGGCGTTAGAAGGGGATGCAGAGACGATCGAGCCGGAAGCGGCCGAACTCATCGACAATGCCGAAACTCGCACCAGCGAAGTGCGGCCGCAAATGGAAACGCTGGCCAGCGATTTAGAAACCATTCGCGACGAAATTTCGCGCTTCTGTTTGTCTCAGGTTCCCGATATCGAAGACAGCGAAAATTGATGGCATTTAAGGACTATTTTTCTCAACATTCGGCGGAGTATGCGGTCTATCGGCCGCGCTATCCCGACGCACTGTTTTCCTATTTGGCATCTTTGAGTCCCCGACGCGATCGCGCTTGGGACTGCGCCACTGGAAACGGTCAAGCGGCGATCGGTTTAGTGCCGTATTTTCGGGAGGTTATCGCCACCGATCCGAGTCGATCGCAGTTGGATAATGCCATTTCGCACCCGCAAATTTCCTATCGCCAAGAACCGGCCGAAGCCTGTAGTATTGAGGAGAACTCTATCGATTTGGTGACGGTTTCTCTGGCATTACATTGGCTCGATCGCCCTCAGTTTTATGGCCAAGTGCGCCGCGTTCTCAAACCCAATGGGATTGTGGCGGCTTGGTGTTACGGCGTTTTGCGGGTGTCCCCCGAAGTGGATACCATCGTCGATCGCATCTATAGCGAGATTCTCGATAAATATTGGTTTCCCGAACGACGCGCGATCGAAGACCAATATCGATCGATGGATTTCCCGTTTGAGGAGGTGCAACCGCCATCGTTTTCCTTGTCGCGAACCTGGAGTTTAGAAGAGGTTGCCGGACACATCAAAACCTGGTCGGCATCGCAACGATATCGCAGCGAAAACCATCGCGATCCGGTGGATTTAGTGGGTGCGGAGTTGGCAGCCGCCTGGGGAATCCGAACCTGAAAAAGCAGGTGCGCTGGACGTTTTTTATGCGTGTCGGCAAGGTGCGATCGTCTTCTCCTCGTTCCTCTGGCTCTGCTAGGGAACGTAATTGAGAGGGCGAAGCATTCACCTTCTAGTTAATGAATTTTTTCTCCCTTTTTCGGTGTGAATGCTTAGCCCCTACAGCCTCATGTAAAATGGAGGCTCTCTTTTTACAATCGCTCTATTTTAACAAGACCTCAATCTCATGTGGACTCTACTGAAATCAATTTTTTCTCCCGATGCCTATATGCCGCACGGTTATTGCTATTTGTGGCAAACCCCCTTAGTGTGGCTGCACGTTGTTAGCGATTTGCTAACAGCAATGGCTTATTTTTCCATTACGATACTGTTATTTTACTTTCTTCGCAAGCGTCGAAATGTTCCGTTTGCGGGAGTTTTTGGCTTGTTTGCGGCATTTATTAACTTGTGCGGCATCGGACACCTGCTTGATGTTTGGACGCTGTGGCATCCGGCGTATTGGCTAACAGGGGTAGAGCAGGCGGCAACGGCGGCGGTTTCGTGCTACACTGCGGCGGCAATGGTGTGGCTTTTACCTCAGTTTCTTGCTTTACGATCGCCTGAAGATCTCGAGGAAATCAATCAAGAATTAAAAAAAGAAATTGCCGATCGCGTCACAGCCGAAGCCGCACTCGAAGCCACCAACGATCGCTTAGAAGAACGAGTCCGCGATCGCACGGCATTGTTAGAAGCTGCTAACGAACAATTGCAAAAAGAAATTGAAGAGCGCGAAGCCATTGCCCTCGATTTAAGACAAAAAGAAGAGCAGTTATCGCAACTAACAGATAACATTCACGAGGTATTTTACCTGCACGATGTAGAAACCAATGACTTGCTGTATGTCAGTCCAGCATTCGAGCGAATTTGGGGGATTTCTCAGGCTCGTCTTTATCAAAATTCTCAATTGTGGCTAGACCTAATTCATCCCGACGATCGCGATCCAATGTTAGCAATCGTTACGGATAACGAAATGAAAGTTAGCGCCGATCTCGAGTATCGCATCGTGCGACCCGATGGCGAGGTGCGCTGGATTCACAGTCGCAATTTTCCCGTGATCGACGAAGCCGGAGAAGTGTATCGATTTGCCGGAATCGCTGAAGATATTAGCGATCGCAAACTTGCCGAACAAGCCTTACAAACGGTTAATGAAAATTTGGAAATTATTGTAGAGATGCGGTCGATCGAGCTTCGAGAGGCAAACGATCGCTTGCAGCGAGAAATCCAAGAGCGAATTGCGATCGCGGCTAGTTTGCGCGAAAAAGAAGAACGATTTCGCCGTACCTTCGACGATGCGGCCACGGGAATGGCAATGGTTTCCCTGGAAGGATGCTGGCTGGAAGTCAATCGATCGCTGTGCGAAATGCTCGGCTACAGCGAGAGCGAACTGCGATCGCTGACCGTCCAAAATATTACCCAACCCGAAGACATGGCAATCGATCTAGCCTACTCGCGGCAACTGTTGAATGGTGAAATTCGCAACTATCAAATGGAAAAACGCTACTTCCATAAAAATGGCAATTTTGTTTGGGTATTGCTGAGCGTGTCTCTCGTGCGCGACGAAGACGATCGTCCTCTTTATTTTGTGGCGCAAATTCAGGACATCCGCGATCGCAAACAAGCCGAAATTGCGGTACAGGAGCGAGAAATACAACTTGAAAACTACAACCGTGCCTTGCGCGATGTCAACAACGAACTCGCCGAACAAAAACAATTTTTTGAAAATATTCTCGATGGCTTACCTGTGAGCATTTTCCTCAAAGATCGAGATATGAAGTTTCGCTTTCTCAACCGTGCCGCCGTCGAAGGCTTGGGATTGCAAGGACGAGCGTTTTCTAACATTAACTACGACGAACTGTTTGGAGACGACGCACGACGATTTTGGCAAGACGATTTGGAAGCGTTCGATTTGGGAACCACAACTCTCAAAGAAGAAACCTTTCGAGTCGATGGCGATCTGATTCATTTTATTCTCAGTCGGACTCCAATTCAGGTTAGCAACGATGAGACATTGTTACTTGCTTGTGCCATTGATATTACCGATCGCAAACAAGCCGAACTCGCACGCTTGCGTTACGAACGCATTGTCGCCGCCACAACGGACGGAATTTGCCTCGTCGATCGCGACTATACCTATCAGTTTGCTAACCCAACCTATCTCAATTGGTATGGCTTGAGTTTGAATGAAATTGTCGATCGTTCGGTCTGCACTTTACTCGGCGATGAATTTTGCGATCGCGTTGTCCAACCCCATCTCCAACAATGCTTGCAAGGGGAAACAGTGGGTTACGAAACTTGGATCGACTACCCACAAATTGGCTCGCAATTTATGAGCGTTACCTACGCACCCTATCGCGAACCCAATGGCGAAATTTCCGCCGTATTAGTGAGTCTTCGCAACATTACAGACTTGAAGCAAACCGAAGACGCATTGCGAACCAGCGAAACCCGACTGCGGACGATCGCTGACAATCTCCCTGGTGCCATCTACACTATCGTTCGCAACACTGAAGGGGATTTTGCCTTTGAATATATCAGCGATGGTTGCCGAGATTTGTTCGAGCTCGATCCCGAAGTAATTGTCAAAAATTCTTCGCTGTTGTTTTTGCAAATTCACCCGGACGACTTTTCTAGTTACGTGGATGCCGTAGAATTTAGTGCCGCTCATTTATCTCCTTTTTCTTACGAATGGCGGCATATTTTACCCTCTGGGGAAACGCGCTGGATTTTAGCAAATTCTCGTCCCCAACAGCGAAATAACGGCGAAATTGTTTGGGATGGTGTGGTTCTCGACATCAGCGATCGCAAAATATTTGAAGAGAACTTGCGCGAGAGCGAGCAGAAGTTTCGCCAACTGGCTGAAAACATCAGTCAAGTGTTCTTTATTATTTCTCGCCAAGGAGAAATGCTGTATATTTCTCCCGCTTACGAGCGCATTTGGGGACGATCGTGCCAAGATTTGTACGAGAATCCGCGTTCCTGGTTAGACTCGGTTTATCGAGAAGACTTACCTCGAATTGCTTCTTCCTTAGAGCAGCAAATCTCGCAAGGAACGACATTCAACGAAACCTATCGCATTCAGCAACCCAACGGCAATATTCGCTGGATCTCCGCTAATTCCTCTCCCGTTTACGACGATAAAGGTCAATTTTATCGCTTTGTTGGTATCGCCGAAGACATCAGCGATCGCGTCGCCGCCGAAACTGCATTGGAACGACAGTTACAGCATACTGTTTTACTCGGACGCATTACCGAAGAAATTCGCCAAAGTCTCGATAGCGAGCAAATTTTTCAAACCGCCGCCGTGCAAATTGGACGTGCCTTTGAGGTCGATCGCTGCTTAATTCATACTTACAGCGATCGTACTCCGTCTAAAATACCAATTGTTGCCGAATATCTGTCGCCGGGTACTCCCTCGATGATAGAAATAGAAGTGCCGATCGATGGCAACTCTCACGCACAACAGTTAATTTCTCAAGAACGAGCGATCGTTACCGATAATGTGTATGTCGATCCATCTTTACAAAATGCCATCGGTTTGTGCGAGCAACTCGAAATTAAATCCATGCTGGCGATCGGTACGTTTTACAATAACAAACCCAACGGGATTATTGGCTTGCAACAATGCCATTCATTCCGACAGTGGACGCAAGACGATATCAATTTGCTAGAAGATGTAGCCGCACAGTTAGGAATTGCTTTGGCGCAAGCGCAACTTCTCGATCGCGAACGCCAGCGCAAACAACAACTCAAACGTAAAAATCTGGCTCTGAAAGAAGCAACGCGCAAAGCCGAATCTGCTAACCAAGCCAAAAGCGAATTTCTGGCCAATATGAGTCACGAAATCCGTACTCCTCTCAATGCCATTCTCGGATTTTGCGATTTGCTTAAAGATCGCGTCGATCGTCCCCAATACCGCGCTTACGTGCAGTCGATCGCCGCTAGCGGTAAAACCTTGCTAGCGCTAATTAACGACATTCTCGACCTGTCTAAAATTGAGGCAGGTAAACTCCAAATTCAATTTGAACCCGTCAATTTGCGCGTTTTGATGGTTGAAATTCAACAAATTTTCTCTCAAAAAGTTGCAGCCAAAGGAATCGAGTTTAACTTAGACACAAACGAACTAATTCCGAGTAGCATCTATCTAGACGAAGTGCGCTTGCGGCAAATTTTGTTTAATGTGGTTGGCAACGCCATTAAATTTACGAATTCTGGTTCTGTCACCCTGTCGGCAATTTTGTGTTGCGCGTCTCCGGGTAGCGAAGGAATTTGCTTGCAACTCTCAGTCGCCGATACGGGAATTGGCATCGCCGAAGACCAAAAAGAGCGTATTTTTGAAGCCTTTTTACAAACAGAAGGACAAAGTACCCGTCAGTATGGCGGTACGGGATTGGGGTTAGCCATTACTAAGCGGCTGACCGAACTATTAGGAGGAACGATCGCGGTAGATAGCGAACTCGGCCGCGGATCGACATTTACCTTGACCTTCCCCAATTTACGTTTAGCAGAAGCAGAAGCGATCGCGATCGTAGATGACGAAACCGACGACAACTTAGGTCAGTTTGCACCTTTAACCATTCTCGCCGTTGATGACGTGCCGCAAAACCTCGATTTGTTGATCGAATATTTTGACGGTACGCCTCACCAAATCCTCACGGCAACTGATGGTTTCGGTGCGATTCAAATGGCAAAACTGCACCATCCCGATTTGATTTTACTCGATTTGCGAATGCCGAATATGGACGGAACCGAAGCCGCACGGCGACTCAAACGCGATGGCGAAACCAGCGATATTCCGATTATCGTCATTACTGCTTCTTCTATGGGACGCGATCGCGATCGTCTTGCGTCTATTTGCCAAGGGTTTCTACGCAAACCCGTCAGTCGTTCCCAACTCGCCAACGAAATGAAACAAATCTTTACGGTTGTGGAAACGAGTTCGGTATCGACACCGCCACCCGAAGCATCTGCACCCGAAGCGATCGTCGATCTGCCGCAACTCCTGGAAAAACTGTCCCACCAGGAGTCTGAAACCTGGCCCGATTTATGTCAAAAAATGAAGATGCGCGACCTACGCACTTTTTCCCAAATTCTGCTACAATGGGGAGAAGAACATCACTGCCAACCCCTGCGCGACTACGCCACAAGTTTGTCGTTACAAATCGATAACTTCGACTGGGACAACCTCCCCAAAACCCTGCAAGCCTTCCCCGAACTGGTGCGATCGCTGCGATCCCATGCCTAAAGCACTCTCATTACCGTTGTCACTGTTAAAATTGGGGAGTACAATAGAAAGAGTCCATTCAGTCGCGATCGCTATGATTGCATTCCGTCCCGACGACTGCTTAATTTTAGTCGCCGACGATCTGGCTCAAAATCTACAAGTCTTAGGTTCTCTGCTCGACAGTGCGGGATATGCGACCACCTTTGCCACGAGCGGTACCCAGGCGATCGAGCGTGCGAAAACGGCTCGTCCCGACTTGATTTTGCTCGATTTAATGATGCCGGGAATCGACGGATTGCAAACCTGCGCCGCTTTGAAACAAGAACCGCAAACCTGCAAAATTCCGATTATTTTTATTACCGCCAGTCACGACAAAGATCGGGTTCTCGATGCCTTCGAGCTCGGAGCCGTCGATTACGTTACCAAACCCTTCGAGTCGAAAGAATTGCTCGCTCGCGTCAAAACTCATTTAGAACTCAAACGAGCCAAAGACGAGCTCGAACGCGCTCTCGCCGAAGTCGAGCGCCTCGCCATTACCGATCCCCTCACGGGACTGTTCAACCGCCGCTATTTGTATGCCATTGGCGAGCAAGAATTCGAGCGTACCTGCCGTTACGGTGCGCCATTTTGCGTTCTCATGCTCGACCTCGATCGCTTCAAAACGATTAACGACACCTACGGACACGCCGTCGGCGACGAAGTGCTGCGATCGACCGCCAGATGCTTGCGCCAAACCCTGCGTCAAAGCGATGTTGTCGGTCGTTTTGGTGGCGAAGAGTTTTTAGCGATTTTACCGTCCACCCCCCTGGCGCAAGCCGTGACAGTGGCTCAGCGCCTCCGCAAAGCCATTACCCGATACAGTTTTTCGAGTTGCGATCGCGTCACGGCCAGCTTCGGAGTTGCTACTTACCGTCCTGGCGATCGCAGTTTCGAGAGTACCGTCAAACGGGCCGACGATGCGCTGTACCAAGCCAAGAGAGAGGGCCGCGATCGCGTTTGTACTTGTGGCGATTGTGCTGCTATTCTCTCATTTCCGCCTCCCATTATCGCAGTCGAAAATTCTTAAGCCAACACCTCATCGTAAATATCTGCCATTGTCAGCGATAACCCCACTGAGTTTAAGTTTAAGCGATCGCCTGCCCTCGAGATCTCCCCAGACCAGTGTCCGTTTGCGTCCGGTCGATAGACCTCCACCTGCATTTTCTCTTGCGAGACGAGAACGTATTCCTGCAAACTGGGTAAACTTTGGTAGTTCAATCGTTTTTCTCGCCGATCTAGATTTTCCGTCGAGGGTGAGAGAACTTCTACAATTAAACAAGGCCGGGTTTTGTAAAACTTTTCCGTATCGCGATCGTCGCACGTCACCATCACATCGGGATAGTAAAAAATATCGACGCTATTGTTAGCAAGGGAAATATTGACCTTCATATCGGCAATAAAGGTTTTACATCCACTTCCGCGCAGATGAAAGCGTAAAAAGCTAGCAATATTTAAAGCAATGCGGTTGTGGTTTTCACTTCCACCCGTCATCGCAAAAACTTGACCGCCGATATACTCGTGGCGAACGAGACTTTTTTCTTCGCCATTGAGATAGTCAGTTACGGAAACAAAAGTTGTTGCCAGTTCCATTGTTTGACCTCGAAGCGATCGCTCCTGCGACGCTCTACCTCATGCTTTTATTGTAAGGATTCAGGTAGGCTAGGCTAAACGGGTGTAGAAACCCGATTTCTCGCTTATAGCGGACAAAATCTGAATTTTTCCCTTCAGAAACCGGGTTTCTCTGTACCACCTGAATACTTACCTTTTATTTTATGGCAAATTTCCGTACTTGTCACAAAATTTAACTGCATCTGCCGATCGACTCCCGTCGTCCGATCGCCCGTAACCGGGGGAACGGGGCGATCGCGATCGTTCTGGAAAAGTACCTCAGCGCACAAATTGAGGCGATCGAGAACATCCTACCGCAAGGATTTGGACTTGCCGGACAAGGACGACATGGCCCTGGCGTGTTACTATGCTCGATCGTTGCCATCCCCTCACTGATGGGGACAGAGGAGCGATGGCGGGGTAGCGCGGATGCAGGTGCGATCGACGGTTTGCGCTAAGACGGTGCGCCTGCTGTTTCGGGAGTTGGTTGTCGAAGTTTTTCCCTCAGAGTAAACTAAGGTGAAAATTGGCGATCGCGATCGTCCAAATCTTTAGCAAACCGCTAGTATATTATAAAACATCTAGACTCATCCGCCCTCACACCGCAGTCCACATCAAGACTTGCCACCATCGCACCCCAGCGTGCGAGCTCGGGCCGTCACTTTCTGGAGGAAACACCACACCGTGTCAGCCAACGCCGTCAGAGAACACCGCCAAAAACGCCAGGCTCGAGTCCCGGAGCGCGTTTTCGACTTCATGCAGTCGGTGGGGAAAGTCACTGCGGGCACCATGCTCGGCATCACCATGCTCGGCAGTTCGGTCGTGGCTGGCGGTCTAGTGGGTCTAGCCGTCAGCTTCCGCAATTTGCCCGACGTGCGGGTACTGCAAAACTACGTCCCCACTGAAACCAGCCACATCTACGATATCAACGGCAAACTGCTGTTTCGGATGCACGACGAGGCCAACCGAGAAGTGATTCCCCTGCCCAAAATCTCGGAGGATCTGAAACTGGCCGTACTGGCGATCGAGGACAGCCACTTCTACCAGCACGAAGGGATCAACCCCGGTGCGGTGGCCCGTGCCTTTCTAGCGAACATGGAACAAGGGGAAACTGTCGAAGGGGCTTCTACCCTGACGATGCAGTTGGTAAAAAACCTGTTCCTCACGCCGCAGCGCAAATTTAGCCGCAAGGTAGCCGAAGCGGTGTTGTCCATTCGCCTCGAACAAATCCTGCAAAAGAACGAGATTTTCGAGCTCTATCTCAATCAAGTTTACTGGGGTCACAACCTCTACGGGGCAGAAACGGCGGCGCAAAGCTATTTCAACAAGTCAGCCCGCGATCTGAACCTGGCCGAAGCCTCAATGATGGCGGGGTTAATTCAGGCCCCCGAAGATTACAGTCCCTTCGTGAACTACGAGGTGGCCAAGGGCCGGCAGGCGATCGTCCTCAACCGGATGGTCGAGCTCAAATGGATCTCCCCGGAAGAAGCTGAAGCAGCCCGCACCGAACCCCTGCGCGTCGGTCGCATCACCTCTTTCCCCCAAAGCGAAGTCCCCTACGTCACGGAAGCGGCGGTACAAGAACTCACTGAAGAGTTCGGCCGCGATGCCGTTCTCAAGGGGGGAATGCGCGTCCAGACGACCATCGACCTGGAAATGCAGCGTTTGGCCGAGCGCGTGGTCAAAGACTGGCACGATCGCCTCTACGCCCAAGGGGTCTATTTCGACAAGGATCAAGGGCAACTGGCCCTGGTGGCGGTGGATCCGCGCACTCAGTTTGTCAAAGCAATGGTCGGCGGTGCGGACTTCGGCAAAAGCCAGTACAACCGCGCCATCCAAGCCCAACGCCAACCGGGATCGGCATTTAAGCCTTTCGTCTACTATACGGCGTTCGCAACGGGGAATTACTCGCCCGAGTCAGTGGTCAACGACTCCCCGGTTAAGTATCGCGATGGCGATGGCTACTACGTCCCCCAAAACTACGGCGGTTCGTTTTCCGGTGCGGTGAGCATTCGCAAGGCGATCGAGGTCTCTCTCAACATTCCGGCGGTGACGCTAGGACAGGAGATCGGCCTCAACAAAGTAGTGGAAACCGCTCGCGTTTTGGGAGTCGAAAGCCCCATCGATCCGGTGATTTCTCTGCCCTTGGGGTCGGTGGATCTGACCCCCTTGGAAATGGCTAGCGCCTTTGGCACCTTTGCCAACAACGGCTGGCGATCGCAAAATACGTTTATCGTCCAAGTCACCAACAGTAGCGGCGATATTCTCCTGGACAACACCCCCAACCCGCGCCTGGTACTCGATCCTTGGGCTTCGGCTTCCATTAACGATGTCTTGCAAGGAGTCATCAAACAGGGAACGGCCACCAACGCCGCGATCGGCCGGCCGGCCGCAGGCAAAACGGGCACCACCAGTTCCGAACGCGATGTCTGGTTTGTGGGTTACGTGCCCCAGTTATCGGTGGCGGTATGGATCGGCAACGACGACTACCGACCCCTTGCTTACGGGGTAACGGGGGGAACGTTTGCGGCCCCGGTGTGGCGCGACTTTATGAAGAAAGCTCTCGCCAACGAGCCCGTGATTCCCTTCCGGCCGCCGAGCGATTTCGATCGCCCCTAAGTTTGAGAAGGGGAGAAGGGGAGAGGGGGAGAAGGGGAGAAATTTAAGTTCCTCACACCCCGTTCCTCTTTCATCCTTCCTGGTTTTTTTAAGGGTGCTGCTCGATCTCGGCTTTCATGCGCTCGAGGGTTTCGTGCATCCGATCGAACATTTGCTGGGCCGTAACTCCAAACTGCCCCAGTTGGGTGTTGAGTTGCTGCACGGTCATTTGGGCCATAAAATCTTCTGAGAGCTCGAAGCGCTTCATAAACACTCGGTAGCGCTCCATCATCTCTTCCATGCGATCGATGTATTGCTTTTTGCCCTCGCGATCGAATTTGCCGTACTTGCTACCGAGTTGTACGAGGGCTTGGTAGTCGTCAAAGAGTTGTTTGGCTTCTTGTTGGACAATTTCCGAATCGAAAAATCCCATAGTCGTCTCCAGTCGGATCGAGGTCTCCGTATTTTCATTGTAAAGGTTTCGCTGCTAATTCCCTAGAGGGGAACAGCGTAAAATCCCCCCATGCGTCGATCGGCAAACGGGCTTAGCTCCTTAACCAGTGCTTTAAACAGCATCCGCGCCGCTTTAAACCTCGTTCGACAAGGGGCCAGCTTGGAGGGAATGCCGTTGAGCGAGCCTTGCGAACGGCAGTGATTTGGAGGCGGTTGAGCCTCGGCTCTCTATCGGCGGCGGGGAGTGAGTTTGTGGCCTGGTTGTTAACGGTTGTCACCTCTCTACGCACTCAAGGACGCTCGGTTCTCGATTTTCTCATTGAGGCTTTGCGGGGTCGCGATCCTTCTCTTTTACCTTTCCCTCCTGAATAGTTACCTTTTCAGCTTCCAAAATATCGACTGTGCGTGCCAAGGCGGTGCGCCTGCTGTTTCGGAAGTTGGTGGCCGAGCTTTTTCCTGGCAACCGCGAATAAGACCTCTACGGTGGGGGGATCGAGCCACACCTAATTCAAAAACAAATGGAAATAAGCTAAAGTAAATCCCCAAGTCAGTCATCGCTAGGGCAATGAGGCAAGCGATCGGTAAGAATGGG
>CAKZKB010000569.1 GCA_937121005.1 uncultured cyanobacterium
CGGCTTGGGCTTCTGAGAGTCCGTAGTTCGAAATTAATTCGCTTTTCGCCGTTGCCGTATCGGGCGATCGCCGGATGAGTTGAATAATGGCATCCAAGTTGGCTAAGGCGATTAACAACCCTTGCAGCAAGTGGTCGCGTTCTTCAGCTTTTCGCAGTTCGTATTGAGTGCGCCGGGTAATGGTTTCGATGCGAAAATCAAGGAAAACCTCTAAAAACTGTTTCAGCGTTAGTAGCTGCGGTTCTTTACGAACCAGCGCCAGCATATTTGCCCCAAAATTGGACTGTAGCGGCGTATGTTTGAAGAGGTTGTTAAGAACGACGCGGGGGTACGCATCCCGTTTGAGCTCGATAACGACCCGCATCCCATCGCGATCGCTCTCGTCTCGGATGTCGGCGATGCCTTCAATTTTCTTATCGTTCACCAAGTCGGCGATTTTTTCAATCAGTGCCGCTTTGTTGGTTTGGAAGGGCAGTTCGGTGACGATAATTGCTTCGCGATCGGGTGCGCCGCGCCGTTCGATCGTCTCGACTCCCGTGACCCCGCGCATGGTAATCGAACCGCGACCTTGCTGATAGGCATCGCGAATCCCACTTTTACCCAAAATTTGCCCGCCAGTGGGAAAGTCCGGGCCGGGAATGTGGGCCATGAGTTCGGTCTCGCTGATGTCGGGATTGCGAATCAGGGCGACTAAACCATCGATTAATTCCCCTAGGTTGTGGGGGGGAATATTGGTCGCCATCCCTACAGCAATTCCGGCCGAACCGTTGAGCAAAATTTGCGGAACTCGCGCCGGAAGCACGATCGGTTCTTGTTGCGATCCGTCAAAGTTATCGATAAAATCGACAGTATCCGAGTCAATGTCTGCCAGTAGCGCTTCAGTGGAAATCGCTTGCAGGCGACATTCGGTATATCGCATGGCGGCGGGGGGATCGTTATCGACCGACCCAAAGTTGCCGTGTCCGTCAATTAACGGCGATCGCATGGAAAAATGTTGCGCCATGCGGACTAAAGCATCGTACACCGCCGTGTCGCCGTGCGGGTGATATTTCCCCAACACTTCCCCGACAACGCGGGCGCATTTACGAAAGGGGCGATCGGGGGCCAGCCCCAACTCGTTCATAGCATACAAAATGCGTCGATGCACGGGTTTGAGTCCATCTCGGGCATCGGGAAGCGCCCGCCCGACGATGACGCTCATGGCGTATTCTAGGTACGATCGCGACATTTCATTTCGCAGATCCGTCGGGACAATTCGTTCGGAAGAAACGGTCATGTTGCAAAAAACTCCACGACAAACAAAGTTCGGCGATGACGGGCCGAAGTAGTCGAAATTCTGCGATTTAGCAGGGTTTGGCAAGCTAAATCTCAGTTTCTATTTTAGCACGTTTGGGGATCGAACGATCGCCGCAACGAATGACACGAACAGTACAGCAACTTTAGGGTCTGTTTCGCCTTTGCTTGTACTTCTTGAGATCTTCCTCCGCAGCCATCAAGGACGGTCGATCTGGAAGAATTTCTAAGAAGCGGTTGACCACATTATTTTGGAAATATCGCCATCCTTCTAATGGCGTTTTTTCGAGAGCCTTCATATACAATCGAATGCTTAACTCTTGAATTGGTTCAAACCACACTTTTTCGAGATCGGCGATAAATAAAGCTGCATCTTCTTCTATACCGTCAAGACTGCTAAAAACCAACTCAATATTTTTATTCGGCCATTTTTTCTCGGCAGTTAATTTATATTGTTTTTCCTCTAGCGTTTTTACTACATCGCGAAGAGAAACCTTTTGGGCTTTCAACTCTCGAATTCTAACCGTATTTGTTCGATTGATAAACTGGACTAGATCGAAGCGGCGAGTTTTCTCGGACGATCCGGGCAAAGACAATGCCGTATTTTCTTGTATTAACCGAGTATTGCTAAAAGAAGCCAAAAGAATGAGTTGCTCTTGAAGTCTTCTTTCTTTGGATTCTGAAAACCATATTTCATCTCCGTTGTCAATAATATTGTGATGCCATTCTAAAAAGCGATGGAAAGCACCAATATCTATTTTTTGCTCTTCCAATAAGGATCGCAAAAAGATGTAAACTTGGCTGGTATTGAGAAACTGCTTCGCTTCAAACCCTTGTCGAGTAGGGATTTGAATGAGTCTCGTACCGTTACGGCAATCTAACTTGGTTTGGAGCGATCGACGAAAAGCGCGATCGCTTGCAACTCCAAAAAAATAATACAAGTCATCTGCTCTAATTAGATTGTTACAAAATCCAAATGTTTCGCCTTGATATGTATGGAGTTGAACGATCGTCATCGCTGTTGTAAAACCTCCGCCTGAGTTGTTTCAGTTGCATGGAGATAGCGAATCACTTTTTCGTAGTTTTCCTTTAAAAACTCAAAGTTTTCTTGATTTCCACCGCGATCGGGATGAAATCGCATTGCTAACTCTCTAAAAGATTTTTTGACATCGCGAACGGTTGCATTAGGTTCGAGACCTAAAACTGTGAAAGCTGCTAGAGTTTTTTCACTTTCTTCAGATTCAGATTGGAAATATTTTCGACATCCCCAATAATATCTAGCGTGTAACTCGTTAATTTCTACCCAATATAAATGTTTTTCCTTGTTCCATCTCTGAACTGAAGCACTTTTAGGAAGAGCAGCTTTCCTTCCCCGTAAGTTAGCAATATTATTCTTCCGATCTAGAGGATCGATATATTTCTTAACCAATCCACTCTCAGTGACGATGCGAGTATTGCCCAAAAGATCGTCTTCTTTACTGAAAAACTTGGGACTTCCCCAGAAAAACTTGACAAGATAAACGCTTTCCCAGGAGTCAATTTGACTAACGCAGCGACGCTTTCCAGGATCTAGCTGAGTCTGGAAATGTGCCTTAATGAGGGCGCAGTCAATTTCAAAAGCATTCGGCATTGGAAGGCAAGCACACTCTCGATCGAGTGCTAGCTACAAAATCAGGTTTTAATATAGCATAATTCGAGTTAAAATGTCAAGTCCTGTTGGTAACTATCGACTTGCGATCGCAGGCTCATATTTGCCTTCCACTGCTTCATCGAACGCTTTCATTTGTTCGGGAGTTAAATCGTTGAGAAGTCCAGCGACAGCATGAGTGACTGAAATCCCCTCAATACGATCGCGCAAATCGGGTTCCGAAATGGCTTCGAGTTCTTCAACGGAGAGTTCTCCGAAAAAGTTAACGAGAAAGGGAACAAATTCCTCGCGATCGAGGCGTTCTTGCAGTAGGGGTTTGTTGTCGATAAGGTGATGGGCGATCGCGGCGATGCGATCGAGGACAATTGCTTTTCGTTCTAGCAGTTGAGTCATCGGTCTCTTGGGAAAACTCTTAAATATACAATCCTAACAAAATACAAATCAATTTGTCAAGTTTTGTAAAAATAATCGG
>CAKZKB010000570.1 GCA_937121005.1 uncultured cyanobacterium
TAGCTTAGATGCGGAAACAGCCAAAGCGATGTCGAACCCCAAACTAGCCGATATTGCTCGCTTTTTTGGCGAACCCCAAGCCGCCGCAACGGGATGGATCCATTTTCTGGTTATGGATTTGTTTGTCGGACGTTGGATCTATTTAGAAGGTCAGCGAACCGGAATTTGGACATCCCATTCGTTGCTGTTATGTTTGTTCGCCGGGCCGCTAGGAATCTTGTCCCATTTTACCACACTAGGAATCGGTAAACTCATCGGAGCGCGATCGACCCAAATGGCTTCGGAGACTTAGTAGAGGACAAGGGGACAAGGAGAGGGGGAGACAAGGAGAGGGGGAGAGGGGGAGAAATTTAACATTCATCCTTCTGACTTCATCCTTGAAACCTCGAACCTCATACCTCATACCTCATACCTCGAACCTCGCACCTCATTACCCCAAAACGATGTCATCGATGACAATTTTGTTAGCAACGCTGCCAAAACTCACCGATCGCGCTACGCCAGAAAAGGGGACGGCAACGGCATTAAAAAAGCTGTAAACTTGGGGAAATTCTCCAGCCGGTGTCGTTGCTAAATCCACCGTCGCCAGCACGTTTCCCGTGCCGTCGAAGCCATCGTAAACTGTTACCGAATGATCGAAGAATGGAGATGAATAAGCGAATGCCAGTTGGCTATCGAAGCCGCCAGTGACATTCATAATGATATCGTCGCCTTCAGCATAGGCTAATGCCGTATCGCCGCTCGGGTTGCTGGCAAAATTGCCGCCAAACCCTTCGCGAATTCCCTCGCAAACCAATTTATGGGCGTTGGCAACTGCCAAACTGTTGTCAGAGAAGAAAATGCCGCGATCGCTGTAAAATCCTGTCACCGGATCTAGATTTCCCACTCCCTCAAAATCGATCCTCGTCGGCATATCGCTACGGGCGATCGTCAAAGTTGCCGTGTTTTGCGTACCGATTTCGCCGCCACCAGTGGGGTTGACCAAACTTAAATTAATGGTTTCGGCTACTTCGACTAGCGTGTCGTCAATGATGGGAACAGTGACAATTTTTTCCGTTTCGCCATCGGCAAATACGATATTAATGGGGTCGCTGAGATAGTCTTGTCCCGCGATCGCCGTACCGTCATTTAAGACGATCGTTGCCCCAATTTCTCCCGTCGTTCCCTCGCTGCGAGTCACGGTGACAGCAACCAACGGCGTACCGTCTTCTGCCACTAAAAAGTTCGCCCCGCTAAACTGTAAGGTTCCCATTTCTGGAGGAGGGGGTGGCGGTGGTGGTGGCGGTGGTGGCGGCGGTGGCGGCGGTGGTGGCGTTACGTCTTCGTCATTGTCGAGAATTTCGACGATCGCCACATTTCGCGCTCCGATCGCTGTATTATCGGGGTTGGTGAGGGCTAAATTAATGGTTTCCGAAGGTTCGACTAAGGCATCGTCAACGATAGGAATGCGAATCATTTGCACTTCGCTACCGAAACCAAAAAGCACCTCAATAGGTGTATTTTCGTAGTCTTCGGGAAAGGTTGCCGTCCCGTCAGTGAGGGTGACAGTTACTTCTGAAAATCGATTTAAGATACCATCGCGGACTAGAGTAATTTCATTGACAGCCGTACCGTCTTCGTTGACTTGAAACACCGAACGACTAAACTCGACACTGGTGTCGTCATCAAAAATGGTCAGTACGGCTGTTCCTGGCGACGCGATCGACCCGCCTTCGGGATTTTCTAGGGCCAAATTAATAGTTTCGTTGGCTTCAACGCGATCGTCGTTGATAATCGGAATTTCGACAATTTGTTCGGTCTCCTCCGCCTCGAAAACGATGGGGATTTCCGTATTAACAAAATCCTCATCAGCCGTTGCTGTGCCACTCGTTAATGTTAGCGTCGCACCGATCGGATTTGCAGCCCCTTCGCGCACCACGCGCACGGCAGCGAGTGGAGTTCCATCTTCTAGAATGCTAAACTGAGGTTGAGAAAATCGCAACGCCGTATCGTTATCGACAATCGTAAAAGCGGCTGTATTTTGCGCCCCGATCGTCGCTCCGTTGCGGGGAGTGCCCAAAAACAAATCGAGGGTTTCGTCCCCCTCAACTAAGGTATCTTCTAAGATGGGTAACAGAATCGTTTTAGAGGTTTCGAGGGGGCCAAAGGTGACGGGAATGGGGGTAGGAACGTAATCATCACCCGGAGTGGCTGTATTCTGAAGCAGTATTAATGTCGCCCCCACTTCTCGCCCGGTAGAATTCGATCGCGTAATGGTAATATCGGCGATCGAACTGCCATCTTCGCCGCCGCTAAATGTAGGTTCGGAGAACTGCAAAACATCGACGGGAACGAAATCCATTTCGTCGATCGCCAGTCCGTCCCGAGAGGCGGGCAACCGAACCAGAATTTCCCCCGTTTCGCGCACCACAACATCGGTAAACGGACGAGTATTCGTAAAGTCAGTGGGAATAATTTCTAAATCGGCAAAACTGATGCCACCCGACAATCCTAAAACATCAGTTCCATCCTCAAAGTCGAGAATAATATCGGCATTAGCTAGAGTATCCCCATCGAAACGTTGCAATACGAAAATATCGCGATCGTCCCCGCCGCGCAAGCTGTCGAGACCCGCTTCTCCTAATAATATATCCTCGCCAGCATCGCCGCGCAACAGGTCGTTTTCCGTTCCACCTTGCACGATATCGTCGCCGTCGCGTCCGGCGAGAGTGTCGTTGCCATCTAGACCTAAAATCAGGTCGTCTTCAGACGTGCCATCTAACGCAGTACCGCCCGTGAGGGGATCGACGATCGTCGCCATACCGCATACTCCTCATGTTTGTTTGCCTGTCGATGCTCCCACTCCGCTCTTGTATCATATCATATCGCTGCTTCGGGATCGGTTTTGCCAAGAAACCGGGTTTCTACACCAGTTTGCGCTAGGATACCTGAATAATTATATCACTGCTTTGGTAGCGGTTTAGAATTGACAGCCGGCTCGTAACCGCTAACGTCCCCTTCATTAACGGGTTCGGCATCAATTTTCGCCGGGGGTTTGCTAAAATCCTCTTCCGAAAAAGAACTGTTGCCGTAATAGTAGCCATTGGGATAGGTTTCGCGATAGGAATTGCCGGCTGAACTGTCGCCACCGCTATAGTTGGCACTGCTGTAACCGCTACTGTTTCCTCCTCCACTCGATCGCTCTTCCGAGGCATTGTAAGTGTATTGTCCGGGTTGTTCGGGTTCGGCTTCGATGGAGTTTTTGCGGGCGTACAAATCCGGCAATACGGGAAACTGAGCCACGCTAAACTCATCTTCTATTTGTACCATAAAATCGTGCCAGGTTTGCGCGGCGCGGCCGCTATTACTCCATGTCGGCGAACTGTCGTCATTTCCCAACCAAATCCCGACGGTGACTTGAGGGATAAATCCCACAAACCACAAGTCGCGAGAGTTGTCGCTGGTTCCGGTTTTTCCTGCTACCGGACGACCCAAACTGGCGGGCCGACCCGTGCCGGATTTGACCACATTTTGTAACATCCAAGTGACGATCGCGGCGCTATCTTCATCTAAGGCTTGTTGGGGATTGGTGTTGGCTTCGTACACCACATTTCCCTGGCGATCGAGGACGCGACGAATGGTATGCGCTTCAATAAATTGTCCTTGATTGGCGATCGTCGCGTAACCGTTTGTGAGTTCGAGTAATGTCACTTCTGACGCACCCAAAGCCAGCGAATAAACGGTTTGCAATTCCGATTTAATCCCCATGCGCTCGGCTAAACCAACTGTGGGGCCGATGCCTACATCCATTAACAAACGCACGGCGATGACATTAACAGATTGTGTCAAAGCCGAGTGTAAAGGAATCCATCCGGCGTAACTTCCGTTGGCGTTGGCGGGTTGGTATCCTTCTACGTTTAGAGGGGCATCTAAATAGTTATCGTAAGGAGAAAATCCGGCCGCGATCGCCGCACTATAGATAAATCCCTTAAACGTCGAACCCGGTTGGCGCATGGCTTGGGTAGCGCGATTGAATTGGCTTTCTTCAAATCCCGTACCGCCAATAATGGCTTTAACTTCTCCCGTTTTCGGGTCGATCGCCACTAAAGCCGCTTGCTCGAATTTTTCGTAATAGCCATGAGTCTCGACTAAATTTTTAATAACTGCTTGCCCTTTATTTTGCCAGTCAATATCTAAACTGGTCTCGACAATTAAACCGCCTTTCTCGATTTGTTCGGGGGAGAGTTTTTCTTCGAGCTCTTGGCGAACGTGGGTGGTAAAATAGGGATAGCGCAGATCGAGGCGTTTGGGAAATTTTAGATCTAACCCCAACGGAGAAGCGATCGCGGCTTCCATTTCTGATTGGCTAATATATCCGGCATCGCGCATTTTTCCTAACACCCAATCCCGACGTTCTTTGGCAATATCGGGATTGACAGTGGGAGAATAGGCGCTGGGTGCGGCTGGCATTCCCGCGATCGTCGCCATTTGCGGTAACGTCAACTCGTCAATTTCTTTACCGAAATACACCCACGCCGCATCGCCAACGCCGTAAGCGCCACCCCCTAAATAAACGAGATTCAAATAGCGCTCGAGAATCTCGTCTTTGCTCATTTTACCTTCTAACTTCTGCGCCAGTCGCGCCTCCTTCAGCTTCCGTTCCAGGGTCATTTCCTGAGTCAAGAAGACCATCCGCGTCAACTGTTGGGTGATGGTACTCCCCCCTTCAATAATTTCTCGAGCTTCAAAGTTCGATCGCATTGCTCGCGCGATCGCCTTATAGTCTACGCCGTCGTGTTCGTAAAATCGCCGATCTTCTGCTGCTAAAAATGCCCGCACCAGCAGTTTCGGCATATTGTTAATTTTTATTTCGTCGTGCGTTACCGGCCCCATTTGCTGCAAAATCGAACCGTCGGCGGCTTTTATCGTCACCGTACCGCGCCGAGAAAACCGAAAAATTTCTTCGGTATCGGGCAAACTGGCTTCAAATTCTTTCCACCACCAAGTCCCCCAAGCATATCCCGTGCCCGCGATACCCACTAAGGTCATAAACACCCACAAACCGGGGCGCAAATAAAAGGGCCGGCGGCGAAATTCTTGCTCTCGCTGTCGGCGTTTCCGTCGCGATCGACGATCGAGTTTGCCCGGTGCGTTTTCCATCAGTTACTACTCTCTCCCCACTAGATCGATGAATCGGAGGTTTCATCTGTGGCCGCAAAGTCCACCTTATTATACAGATCGGCTAGAGAAATTTCAAACGCGATCGCGTCTAAGGAAACCG
>CAKZKB010000571.1 GCA_937121005.1 uncultured cyanobacterium
GTTGCGGAGTTTCCGTTTAGAATCTCCCGTGCTTCAGCCGGGAGAGAAGTCAAATACCAGTGTGGCGATCGCGATGTATTGGCGATCGCCAACTATCCCTTAAGCGTTGCTGAGAATTTTAGCAACAATTTGCATCCCGGAAACCGCTTGCCATAAAAACAGTCCCACCAAGATGAGATTTAGGGTAATATGGGCGTAGCGTGCAGGATCGCTACCTTTTTGCATGAAGGGCACGAGAGCAGCAGAAACAGCGATCGTCCCTGTCATGCTCAAGCCGACGAGCAGGTGCGGCCCGAAAAATAGCTTACCATTGTTAATATAGGTGACAGCCATGGCCCCGATCGCCCCCATCACCATCAAGGCCAGCAGTGCCGAGCCATTTTGGTAGTGTTTGATGTTAAACTTGCGTGGGGCCAGTTCTTTACGCATTTGGGCATCGGCGGTACGGGTGCGTCGCCACTGAAACCCCGAATACGCACAGTATAATGATAGGGCAAGCAAGGCCCACATCAAGAGCGGGTGGAAGAAGTTCGACCCAAATTTTACCGAGTCGGGAATGAAATCAAAGCTCATGTCGCGATCGCGTTCCTCTACAAACAAGTTTCCCTCATCCAATTTACCACGAGGGGCGAAGTTTCAACCCCCATTCCCATCGCTGAAGCGGGTGCGACTCGGATCCTAGAGTCAGTCGTTCCTCGATTTTGTTCTCCATGACTGAGAATGTTGCAGATACAAGCCCCCGAGTTCGTTCGGGATAAAATGGTACAATTGGATACACCTGGGATCGGGCTAAGCATTCTATCCAAATGGACGATAACCATTCTAACTTTTCCGCAAGCATTCAGGCGATCCGCAGAAACCCGGTTTCTCGCTTATCACCGGAAAAAATCCGAGTTTTTCCTTTCAGAAACCGGGTTTCTAGACCCGTTGACCCTAAGATACCTGAATCCCTACACTTTTCCGGTGAGAATGCTTCGCCCCTACGAGTCCCTTAACTGTTCTAACAGATTTGATATCAGAGGTCAATCCAAACTTCTAAAATTGATATGACAATTTATTTTTACAAAGCTGACGATCCCTACGGCTGCTTTTCTAACTTTTCGTTACACGCCATCGATCTCGATGGCGATCGCTGGAAAACCGTCGAACATTACTACCAAGCACATAAGTTTCTCGGGACTGTTGACGAAGATCTCATGGAGGAGATCCGCAACGCTGCAACACCTGAAGAAGCAGCCAAACTGGGACGCGATCGCGCTCGTACTTGCCGTGCAGATTGGACTCGATCCAAAACCGACGTTATGTATCGAGCCGTCTTACACAAGTTTCGCACTCATACCGACATTCGTCAAGTGCTGCTGGCAACGGGAAGCGAAGAATTAGTCGAAGACTCGCCAACGGATTATTTTTGGGGATGCGGTGCGGATAGAACGGGGGAAAATTGGCTGGGAAAGATTCTCATGCAAGTGCGATCGATTTTGAGTAACGATGAATGAGATCGTATCCATTCAAACAGTTACGGTATTCGTAGGGGCTAAGCATTCTCACCGGAAAAGTTAGAATGATTATCACTCATTTAGATAGGGAATGCTTCGCCCTGTCCAAAGTGTGTCAGATTGGATCGTAGATTAACTGGATTGAATATGAGCCTTTTGTTAGGAGATTGGTTGGCGCAAAAGCCGTTTTCGCTAGCACTGTCAGCCGGATTTTTTGGATTTTATGCCCACTGTGGCGTACTGCTAGCTTTAGAGGAAGCGGGACTGTTTCCGAGTGCCTATAGCGGTGCGAGTGCGGGGGCGATCGTCGCCGGATTGCGATCGTCGGGATGCGATGCCAAACAAATGCTAGAAATCCTGACACACTTGCAGCGTCGCGACTTTTGGGATCCGGGTTTGGGGTTGGGACTTTTAAGGGGCGATCGCCTGCGAAACTTGCTCGATCGCTTGCTTCTGGTTAGCGATTTCCAAAGCTGCTGCATACCTCTGTCGATTTCAGTTTACGACATCTTTAAGCGAAAAACAATTGCCTTGCAATCTGGTAATTTAGCCGATGCTATGTACGCCTCCTGCGCGGTTCCGCTTCTGTTTCAACCGATTCGCATTGACGGTAACTGGTTTGTCGATGGGGGAATTGGCGACACTTGGGGACTGTTGGGGATTCCCGAAAATTGTCGAGTTTTCTGCCATTGCTTGCCCACTTCTGCGGTTTGGAGTCGGGGACGCAAGCGCAAAATTTCGCTTCCTGAAGGTGAGAACATCGCCTGCTTAAAAATTGACAGCTTGCCCGCCGTCAGTAAGGAAATCTGAAGGAAGTGTGAGGTTCGAGGTTTCAAGGATGAATATTAATTTCTCCC
>CAKZKB010000572.1 GCA_937121005.1 uncultured cyanobacterium
CATCGCGACGAAACTCCCCTTCGAGTTCTAACCCTTCTCCCGAAACTTCCACGTCTCCACCACCGATCGCCATGCGAGAAACCGTCATCCGGTTTTCGGTCAGGGTTCCGGTTTTATCCGTGCAAATAATATTCGTTGCCCCCAATGTTTCTACTGCCGACAAGCGGTTAATTAAAGCATTGCGCTTCGCCATGCGCCACATTCCCCGCGCCAAAGCAACTGTGGCCACAATAGGCAAACCTTCGGGAACGGCTGCCACTGCTAAGGCGATCGCGGTTTCGATAATTAACAATAACTCTTTACCGCCCAACAGTCCAGCAACGGCAATAAAGGCCGCAATTCCGAGCGTCACCCAAATCAGATTTTGCCCTAGTTTGTCCAGGCGTTTTTCGAGGGGAGTAATTTCGTCTTCCGCTTCGGCTGTAAGTTCCGAGATCCGCCCCAGTTCGGTATCGGTTCCCGTCGCTACGACTACGCCTTCGCCGGATCCGCGCGTCAGTGCCGTACCTTTGAATAAAATATTGTGGCGATCGGCGATATCGGTTTCTTTCTCTAAAACTTCGACATTTTTACTCGCCGGAAGCGATTCCCCCGTCAAGGCAGATTCGTCGGCTTGCATTTTAGAAGCCTCGATAATTCGCAAGTCCGCCGCTACCAAATCGCCACTTTCGAGAACGATAATATCGCCAGGAACCAATTGTTCGGCCGAAATTTCTTTCACCTGACCGTCTCGGCGCACTTTGGCTTTGGTTTTACCCAATTCTTGCAAGGCAGCCATGGAACTGACGGCTTTAAGTTCGGTGAAGAAACCAATGGCAGCATTGAGAACAATGGCGATGATAATGGCAACGCCTTCGATCCATTCTTGGAAGGCAAATGAGAGCACCGCCGCCACCGCCAGCAAGTAAATAATCGGGTTTTGAAATTGAGCGATTAAAATTTTCCACGCACTGCGTTGTTTGGCTTCTTTCAAGCGGTTGGGGCCGTATTTTTCGCGTCGCTTATCGGCTTCGCCATCGCTCAAACCGCGATCGCGATCGACGTTAAAGCGATCGAGTACCTTGTCAGCCGATCGCGTACTGGCATTCGCCGACGATGTTTTCTTGCCGTTTTGGGCCTGGGTTTGACGTTCTTGGGTATCTGGGGTCACTCGCGTCCTCCTTGTGGGCATCGATCGCCTATCTCTCCCACGCTAGGCGCAAATGTGCGCGATCGCATCTACCTCGAGAAAGAACCTTGCTATTTTTCCCGGATCGAGACTCGCTAAATCGCAAACCTTTACGAACGCGACCCGATTTTTTCGCTATGGAGTCGATATCTCTAGCAGGCGATCGCAGGAGCGAGACCCAGAAACGAGTGAGAGGATCGGCTCTCCTAAATAGAGATAGATTTGCGTACTTTTTTTGCAGAGGGACGAAATTAAAATATCTTTTAAATCAGTATAACGAAAGATTTCGGTCTTGTCTAGGGGGTTTACAATTCCTATTAAATCTGGAAAAGGAATATGGCTTATCGAGCATTATGCCCATTCAGACTGTTGCAATAATGCCAGTGGAGTCGTCGGAGATTTCATCAGCAAACTAAGCTCGTTTCACCGTCGAGAGTTTCAGTTATCTTCCGCTCAAAAGTAAAATCTCGATCGCGATGGAAAAAGTGGAAACTCTTCAGGTATCCTAGCCTAGACGGGTGTAAACCCCCGGTTTCTCGCCGATAGCTAGACAAAATTCAAAATCTGTCGTTTTAGCAACCGGGGTTTTTTCAATACGATCGTTGACAGGCCGATGGCAAATACTTTATAATGCCGATATTAAGCTGTAGGCGATCGCAACTGCCATGACCAAACAAGATCGATCTAGAAATCCATCAGACGGCAACTTTGGGGATGCTTCCCAAAAACGGGTTTATCATGCGGCCAGCGAAAGTTCCACTACCCTCGATATCGGCCAAGTCGGGGTTTCTAAAGTGTACGACTCCATCGAACTCGATGAAGAATCGGCAAATCTCCTCAATTGGCTGGCAAAACAGCAGGGAACGAGTTGCAAACTGGCCCTAAAAAAAGCCCTCGTCACGGCGGCCTATATTTACGATCTCACCGAGCACCAAGGTGGTAGACTGCTCGTACACCACAAAGATAAGTCTGTTGGCGAAATCGTGTTAAAGTAAATAGGGTATAAGTGATGGTAGAAGTACGCGAAGATTCTCAGTCTCCCCCGGATCCGGCTGGCATAGAACTCCCTAGCGAGGAAGCGATCGCTCGCTACCTGGATCTTCAGGAAGTCAACATTCGAGATCTGTTACCCTCCCAAAAAGAAACCAGCTTCAAACTCGAAGAGAAGCAAGAAGCAACGCGATCGCAACTGGCAACATTTTTGCTCAAGATGCTAGCCGGAACGTTAACCGCCAGCCTGGTGTTAATTGTAGCATTAACCCTCGTGTCTGTTTTTGTGCCTCGAGAACGGGAAGAGGCTTTCGAGCAAACCAGTAACTTAGCCAAAGATTTAATCACCTTAATCCTCACCACGCAGACGGGTTTAGTTGGTACAGCACTCGGCTTTTACTTTGGCTCTCGGGGCAACAATTTCGATTGAGGTATGAGGTATTAGGTATTAGGTATTAGGTATTAGGTACGAGGTGAGATTTAATTCTCCTTGTCCCCTTGTCTCCCCCTCTCCTTGTCTCCTTGTCTCCTTGTCCCCCTAAAACCTAAAAGTTCCCTACAAGTACCGCCAATTTGACCTATTCCCCCATCGCGATCGCCTTTTCCAACCGCTTTTTATCCAATCCCCGTTGGTGCAATACCAGCCAAGATTGTACCAGATCCGGGCCTTGTAGAGATCCGGTCAAACCTGCTCGTAGAGACTTCATCACCACGCCTTTTTTAACGTCTTTCTCCTTCATTACCGCTTTGATAATGGCTTGCGCCTCGTCTTCGCTGTTAAGAGAATTGTCAATATTAGCTGCAACTGCTTCTAACACCTCAGAAACACCCTCGCCTTGCAGTTGCTTCGTCGCCTTGTCGTCAAATTCGACATCGATCGCAAACAACGATCGCGTCATGTCTACCGCGTCGGGAAGCAAAGTCAAACTAGGCGCGATCGTCGCAGTAATGCGCTCCAACCAGGGACGATCGCCTTCGGGATCGAACTCGTATCCCGCCGTTTGCCACAAGGGAATCAAGCGATCGAGTAAGGCATCGATCGGCATTTCGTGTAAAATTTGGGAATTGAGCCAGTTGAGCTTGTCCCAATCGAATTTGGCTCCCGCTTTGTTGACGCGATCGAAGCTAAATTTCGCCGTTGCATCGCTGAGGGTAAAACGTTCTTCCCCATCCGGTGGCGACCAACCCAACAAAGCCATATAATTAGCTAAGGCTGCGGCTGTATATCCCATTTCCCGAAACTCAGAAACCGAAGTCGCGCCGTCGCGCTTCGAGAGTTTGGCTCCCTTTTGATTTAAAATCAAAGGTGCGTGGGCAAACTGCGGCGGCGTTTTCCCCAATGCTTCGTAGAGTAAAATCTGTTTGGCCGTGTTGGCAATATGGTCTTCGCCGCGAATGACGTGGGTGATATCCATATCAATATCGTCAGCGACCACCGCCAAATTGTACAACGGCTGACCGACATCGGGACGCTTGGCAGCGCGAGCGATAACCATGTCGCCGCCGAGATCGCTCCCTTTCCACTTTACCGGGCCGCGAACCATGTCGTCCCAGGTAATCTCGCGATCGTCGTCAATTTTAAACCGAATCACCGGGACGCGACCTTCAGTTTCAAAGTCCGCTTCCTGTTGCGGGGTCAAATTGCGGTGGCGGTTGTCGTAGCGAGGTGCTTGCTTGGCCGCTTTTTGGGACTCCCGCAGGGCCGAAAGTTCTTCTGGCGTACAGTAGCAGCGATAGGCCAGGCCCTTGTCGAGAAGGGTTTGTACGGTTCGATCGTAGAGATCGAAGCGTTGGGACTGGAAAAACGGCCCCTCGTCCCAGTCGAGACCCAACCAGGTCAAACCGTCGAGAATATTGTTGGTAAATTCGGCTTTGGAGCGATCGCGATCGGTATCCTCGATCCGCAAAACGAACGTCCCGCCTTGGTTGCGAGCGAACAGCCAGTTAAAAACGGCGGTGCGAGCCGTGCCGATATGCAGGTTTCCAGTCGGGCTAGGGGCGAGGCGAACGCGAACGGACACAGTTGAGGATCTCCAATGTTAACCTTCCTATGTTATACCAAGTTCCGTCAAACAAATAATGACGATAAGCGCGATCGCACGACAACAGTCCCCGGAAACGCGATCGCATTTCGTAACATTTGGGGGGTTGACATCCAGGCGCGATCGTCCCTACACTACAGACATATCTTTTTTCTTGCTCAAACCCCAAAGGGGTATCAATCAACGCATCAGCGCAGCAACGAACAACGAACAACGAAGTTCGGTTGCTTTGCTGTAGAACATTCAGCGTCGATCTCGGTTAAACCCCCCTGATGCGTTGATAGTTGATGCGTTGTTCGTTGAAAAGGCCAGTTCGACAGTGACCAGTGACCAGTTTTTAGATGCTGGTTTTTGGGTCATTGCGGTGCTGCGCTCTGCTCCTATCTCTCCGCTAGGGGGATAGGGGTTTACGGAACCTTGACAACTTAATATAATGCCACGCATCGATCGCGTTGTTTCCGATATCTCGCCACTGTAGAGATGAAACGCGATCGGCGACAGCGCACCTATTGCGCTTGCATAACACAAGTTCATCGACTTGTCAACTTTTCCCCATTCGCGGGGGTCGGGCAACGGCTGAAACCTGCATTCTGTCGTAGACCCCCGCGAAAGCCGCATCCTCGCTGGGTTTGAGGGCGATCGAAAAGTGGGTAGCTGAGAATATTTCTCAGTTAATTGGCACAATAACTGTACCCCCGCGAAAACGCCCCCTTCAAATCCAGGACAGGACAGGCTTCTAGAGGTCGAGCCTTTTTCTACTCACATCCCTATAAGGGACGGAAACCTGATAAAGTCTGGATCTTGAGGATTTAGAACAACCAGCTTTTTCTACTCACATCCCTATAAGGGACGGAAACATTGGAGTAGCATCGTTTGCGAGCCTACCTCGCGACTTTTTCTACTCACATCCCTATAAGGGACGGAAACAATTACTTTGAATCGACTCGTTGAATCGGACTAATCTTTTTCTACTCACATCCCTATAAGGGACGGAAACATTTGGGTTGATTCGCTTTGCAAATGCCTGTGCCAACTTTTTCTACTCACATCCCTATAAGGGACGGAAACGTTCATGAGATTTGAAAGAGAGAACGTGAGCAATAAAACGACTTTTTCTACTCACATCCCTATAAGGGACGGAAACCTTTTTTAAAGCCGACTGATCCTTCGCCAAACTGGAAAACTTTTTCTACTCACATCCCTATAAGGGACGGAAACCTGACCATACACTGGCCGGTTTGGATTCGGGCTCGCGATTCTTTTTCTACTCACATCCCTATAAGGGACGGAAACAATTCCACCATCAACCACATCGTAACTTGTATCACGCTTTTTCTACTCACATCCCTATAAGGGACGGAAACAACAACACGGATATCACGATCGACTGCGAGACCATTACTTTTTCTACTCACATCCCTATAAGGGACGGAAACGTACACAAAACTATCTTTGTCTTTACCACCAGTTAACGCTTTTTCTACTCACATCCCTTTCAGGGATTGAAACCTTCCAACAATGAGCAATACGACAATGAGCAACGAACAATAAGCTCCAGTCAATTTACCCTCTATAATTGTTCATTGATAATTGCTCATTGCTCATTGAAGAAAGATTGTTCGTTGAAAAGCGATCGCCCCGCGCCCCCCGGCCCGCCACCCCACAGCGCCACCGAGGAGACCTCCCGCGTACCGCCACCCCGGCCCGAACCCAAACCAATGTAACGCGATCGTAAAATTCCTTTGAAGATCGGATAAAAAATCTCCAAAAATGAGGCAAAATAAATACACCAATCGGAAACGTCGATCGCCCCACGAGGTCATTTACCGTGCAACTGCAACGAACAGCCACCCAACGCGCGACGGGTGCATACGCGCTACTCGATAGTCTCAAACGCCATGGCGTTCGGCATATTTTCGGCTATCCCGGCGGCGCGATCCTCCCCATCTACGACGAACTGTATCGCTTTGAAGCGGCTGGCGATATCCAGCACATTCTCGTCCGCCACGAACAGGGCGCAGCCCACGCCGCCGACGGTTACGCCCGCGCGACGGGTCAAGTCGGCGTTTGCTTCGGTACGTCCGGCCCCGGCGCGACCAACTTAGTCACGGGTATCGCCACAGCGCACATGGACTCGATCCCCATGGTCGCCATTACCGGACAGGTTCCGCGTGCGGCGATCGGCACGGATGCGTTCCAGGAAACCGATATTTACGGGATTACGTTGCCGATCGTCAAGCATTCCTACGTGGTACGCGATCCCAGAGACATGGCGCGGGTAGTGGCCGAAGCCTTTCACATTGCCAGCACCGGCCGGCCGGGGCCAGTTTTAATCGACGTGCCCAAAGATGTAGGCTTAGAAGAGTTCGACTATCGCCCCATCGAACCCGGAGATGTCAGCATTCGCGGCTACCGACCGACGGTACGGGGCAACCCGCGCCAGATCCAAGCGGCGATCGCCCTGTTGCGAGAAGCGAAACAACCGTTGTTATATGTGGGTGGCGGCGCGATCGCGGCCGGTGCCCATGCCGAACTGCAACAACTGGCCGAATATTTCCACATCCCTACCACCACGACTTTGATGGGGAAAGGGGCCTTCAACGAACACCATCCCCTCTCGGTAGGAATGCTAGGAATGCACGGCACGGCCTATGCTAATTTTGCCGTCAGCGAGTGCGATCTGTTGGTTGCAGTGGGGTCGCGGTTCGACGATCGCGTGACCGGGAAACTCGACGAGTTCGCCTGTCGCGCCAAAGTCATCCATATCGACATCGATCCGGCTGAGGTGGGCAAAAACCGCACCCCCGAGGTGCCCATTGTCGGCGATGTGCGTCAAGTATTAACTGAACTGCTGCGTCGATTGGGTGAAGAGAACCAGCCGGACGACGGGGAACGGACGCGCAAATGGCGCGATCGCATCGATCGCTGGCGCGAAGACTACCCTCTAGAAATCCCTCAATATCCTGATAGTCTCGCCCCCCAAGAAGTCATCGCCGAATTGAATCGCCAAGCCCCCAATGCCTTCTATACCACCGACGTGGGGCAACACCAAATGTGGGCGGCGCAATTCCTGCGCAACCCACCCCGACGCTGGATTTCCAGTGCGGGTTTGGGAACGATGGGTTTTGGCGTTCCCGCCGCCATGGGCGCAAAAGTGGCACTTCCCGATGAAGAAGTGATTTGCATTAGCGGCGATGGCAGTTTCCAAATGAATTTACAAGAGTTGGGAACTCTGGCCCAATTTGGGATTAACGTCAAAACGGTCATTATTAATAATGGCTGGCAAGGAATGGTGCGTCAGTGGCAACAAACCTTTTTTGGCGAACGCTATTCGGCTTCTAATATGGAAATGGGAATGCCCGATATCGAGTTGCTGTGTCGCGCTTATGGAGTCATCGGGCGGGTAGTCGAAACTCGCGAAGAACTCGCAGAGGCGATCGCCACCATGTTAAACCATGACGGCCCTTATGTCATCGACGCGCGAGTCAATAAAACCGAAAACTGCTACCCCATGGTCGCACCGGGTAAAAGCAACGCGCAAATGTTGGGACTGCCCGATCGCGCTAAATTAGAAGCGGCGATCGAGTTAGTGTACTGTCCTAATTGCGGGGCGAAAAACCCGCAAACGAACCATTTCTGCCCGGAATGCGGGACAAAGTTGTAATCGGTTAAAGGGGCGATCGGCGATCGCCCTTTATTACATCTCTTGTTGCGTTCCTCCGGGACGTGACGAAGTGCGGAGGCTCCGCCTCCATTTTACACAAGGAAAGGATCGATGCAACTTCATCCTAAATTCATTACCAAGCAAGGTAAAAAAGAGTTTGCAGTGCTTCCTTACGAGGAGTTTATCGCCCTGCAAGAACGTTTAGAAGACTTAGAAGATTGGATGAATTTAGAGGTTGCCAAGCAAGAAGAAAGTGAGGTGGCTTCTGTTTCCCTAAAAGAGATCGAACAAATGTTCGATATTGCGAACTAGAACAGAGGCGCGATCGCGGCAATGAAAATCCCGGCGATCGTCACAATTTCAATTCCTTTAAGTACCGCACTCGATGGCTGCCAACGAATGCTTTGCAACCAAGAACGCGGTGCATCTCCTTCGCGCAGTCCCCAACGGAACATGGAAATCAGTAAGGGTACGCCGCCCACTTTGGCGCTTAACAATAAATGTAGCATCAAACAGAAAAAGACGCAAGCCCAAGCAATTAAATGGCCGAAATAGACAAGGCGATCGAGATCTCCAGCCGGAAGCCATCCTTCTTTCATCATGCGCCCCGTGACGATCGCCAATGTCGATGCTAGCAACATTACCGTATTGGTGAGGCGATGTAAAGACACCCACCCAACGGGATCGCCAAGCCGTTGTAATTGCTGCAACGATCGCCTATCAGTCAAACGACGATCGCCGATATGAAAACTGTAAAGGGCAAACAGGGGAAACAACAAGAAAAACGTCAGGGCGATCGTCCCGTGAATGTCTTGAATGGCATCTAAGCGAGGCAACGGTAAAGCGCCCCAGCGACGATCGTAAGTATTATACACCCAAAACCCGGAAATTAGTGACAAGATGGCGAGGATGGCAGCAGCACCATGTAAAATTCTTAGCAAAGCGGGTTGATACGGACGAAACTGTGACATTTTCTGAATTTTTAATTTTTAATTTTTAATTTTGAACTGGAGCGCAGCGACTATTGTACGCTAGGCGAAGGCAATCCCGTCACCAAACCTGGAAAAACGACGATCGCCACTAACACTAACAACTGCAAGATCACGAACGGAATCGCCCCACGATAAATATCTGCCGTCGTCACCTCTTCCGGGGCAATTCCGCGTAGGTAAAACAAAGCAAACCCAAATGGCGGCGTTAGAAACGAGGTTTGTAAATTGGCTCCTAAAACTACACCATACCACACCAGATCCAATTGTAAGGCTTGAGCGACAGGCAAGAACAACGGCACGATAATAAAGGCAATCTCGAAGAAATCGATAAAGAACCCCAAGATAAATACCGTTAGCAAACTGACGATTAGGAAGCCAATTTCGCCACCCGGTAAATTTGCCAGAATGTCGAACAAAAAGCGATCGCCGTGCAACCCGCGAAACACCAAACTAAAGGCCGTCGAACCCAGTAAAATAAACATGACCATAGCCGTAACGCGCAACGTCGCATCGCAAACTCGTCGCAACGACGACCCGTTAAATTCACCATTTGCCCAAGCTAAAATGGCTGCCCCCACACAACCCACCGCCCCGGCTTCTGTCGGCGTAGCAAGACCAAAAAAGATGCTACCGAGAACCAGAACAATTAACAGCAAAGGAGGTAACATTACCGCCACCACTCGCTTTCCTAATTGTCCCCCACTCATGTTGCGGACTTCCTTCGGTAAAGCCGGGGCCATATCCGGTCGCAACCAAGCGACGATCGCCACGTGAATGGCAAACACTGTTACCATTAATAACCCCGGTATTAACGACCCAATAAACAGATCGCCGACGGAAATTCCTAACTGATCTCCCAGTACCACTAACACGACGCTAGGGGGGATAATTTGCCCTAACGTTCCCGAAGCCGCAATTACCCCTGTGGCCAGTTCTTTGTTGTAGCCGTAGCGCAGCATAATCGGTAAAGAAATTAATCCCATTGCTACCACTGTCGCCGCGACAACGCCTGTGGTTGCTGCTAGCAATGCGCCCACCAGCACTACCGCCAATGCCAATCCGCCGCGCATTCTTCCGAATAAAATGCCCATTGTTTCGAGTAGGCGTTCGGCAATGCCAGATTTTTCTAGCATCGATCCCATAAAAATAAAATAGGGAATGGCTAGCAGAGTGTAGTTTTCCATAATGCCGACGATGCGTAGGGGCATCGTGGAAAACAAAGCCAGGTCGAACGCACCCAAGACATTACCAATGAGGGCAAATAAAATCGCCGTTCCACCCAAGGCAAACGCCACTGGATAGCCCGTGAGTAACAGTACCAACGCTCCGGCAAACATGGCCGGCCCTAACCAATCGTAAGCCATTTCAATGAGCAATGAACAATGAACAATGAGCAATATGTTTAACTGAGAAAATCGCGGCTACAAACTCCGAGCTTGCATTTACGAACAACACAAATACAGCCCTCTCATCTCCTGTAAATTAAATTCTGAACTCTGAACTCTGAACTCTGAATTGGAGCATAGCGACTATTCTTGGCGAAATGCGTTCCATTTTTTGATGGCTTCGGAAATGCCTTGTAAAACGAGTAGGGCAAAGGCGATTAAAATGACGGTTTTGATGGGGTAGCGGGGCAAGCCACCGGGATCGGGGGACATTTCCTGAATTTGCCAAGAGAAGACAACGGTTTGCCAAGAAAAGAAAATGACCAGCAGGCAAAAAGGGAGCAAAAAGATCAGCGTCCCGATAAAATCGATCAGGGCTTTGCGTTTGGGGGAGGCGTTGGCATAAAAAACATCAACGCGGACGTGGCCGTTATGCTTGAGAGTATAGGCTGCTCCCAACAAAAACACCAGATCGAATAGATACCATTGAATTTCGATGAAGGCGTTAGAACTGAGATTGTACCCTACTGCGCGGCCCAGATAACGCCCGATGACGTTCCAGGTTCCGACGAGGATCGCAAGCGGTAGCAGCCAGTAGGCAAAGCGACCGATGCGTTCGTTAACGGCATCGATGAAGTGAGAGAGACGCAGGAGCGATCGCAATGATGGGTTTCCCTCCGACAAGTGCATCCGAGCTATTGTAACTTATGGTGACGCTTTCGATCCCATTTTAATAGTAGGGGCGATTCGCGAATCGCCCCTACATGGCGATCGTTAACCCCTAACTTTCATTTCCTCTGTGGTTCCACAGATGGCGGCCAACAGCGTCCACCCTAAAATATTGATGCGCGAGTCGAA
>CAKZKB010000573.1 GCA_937121005.1 uncultured cyanobacterium
AGAAAAAGCAAATGTCTTCGAGCAGGTCAACGCCCCCACGAACAATGCCTAGTTCTCCCGATCGCCCGGACTACGAAGGAATCGTGCGCTTCTTGATCTCGCCGTTTCTCGAGTCCCCCGAGTCGTTGCAGATCGACTGCGAGCGGCTCGCCAGTCGCCCGAAAGTGTGGGTGCGTCTGGCTTTTGAGGGCTCGGACAAAGGGCGGGTGTACGGTCGCGGCGGGCGCAATTTACAGGCGATCGTCACGGTGTTGCAGGCCCTCTCGCGCATGAGCGGACAGTCGGTATATTTAGATGTCTATGGCGGTATGGACTCGGGGGGCGATCGCGATCGTCCCAGTCCGTCCCCCCCCGGCCGTCGGGTCAGTCGCTCGCGATACCGCCGAACGCGCAGTACGCCTCGGTTCGAGTAGCCTAAGTCTGTCTGTAGAGCGATCGCGTTCCCAGGCAAGTGTGAGATAATGTATGCAGGCGGGCTCGATGCCGCTGGCGATAACATTGCGACGCGATCGCGCTATTTGATGATGGGTTCGGTTTCCGAAAAAATGCGCTGGTTGGCTTACGAGCGCGTTCGAGTGCAAATTTTACGCTCCCGACAGCGCTTGCAAATGATGTCGAGGCGCACCGATCGGCGATCGACGTGCCGATTTAACGCGCGATCGGCGTTTCTGCTGTGTGCGGTGAACCCGGAGGGGCCGTGCCACAGTTGCCCCCACTACGAAAGCGCTCCTTAGCAGGGAGGGAAGTTTAAGGTTTCTTAAACATTGTGTCAAAAGGCGATCGCGGCTCGTTAACCGTGTTTTAATCTAAGAGGCGGGCTGTTTCAGTCCCGTACTTTTGAGTGCCGCAAAAACTGCCTATGATGTGGGTTCGGATTGTTAGTGGAATTGTCGCGATCGCTGTCGTCTCCAGCGCGATCGCCTTGGGCGGTTGGTATTTCACCATCGGTCTGAGCCTGCTAGTCTTGTTGGGACAGCTCGAATATTTTCAAATGGTACTGGCCAAAGGCATCGCCCCGGCCGCCAAGACCACTCTCGTGGCCAGTCAAGTGTTGCTGCTGACGGCGGCGATCGCCCCTCGGTTTGTCGATGGGATGTTCCCGATCGCGGGCACGGCGATCTGTTTTTACCTGCTGTTTCAGCCGCAAATCGCCACGATCGCCGATATTTCCACCTCGATTTTAGGCCTGTTCTACGGCGGTTACTTGCCGAGTTACTGGCTGCGGTTGCGCGTGGGCCTCGATCGCGCTTGGGAAAGCGCCAGCGCCGATCTCGTCGCCAGCAGCCAACCTGTCACCACCGCTACCCACTGGTGGGATCCGCAGCAGCTATCGGAAGGCCTTACCCTCACCCTACTGGCATTTTGCTGTATTTGGGCGGCCGATATTGGAGCCTATTTTGTCGGTAAATTTTTCGGCCGCACTCGCCTGTCCCATATTAGCCCTAAAAAGACTGTCGAAGGCGCAGTCTTTGGAGTCACTAGCAGCGCGATCGTCGCCGTTCTGGGGGCGTGGTACGTGGGCTGGCCCTACTGGCTGTGGACGGGTCTAGGATTGGGTTTGGTGGTGGGTGTTGCCAGTTTGCTAGGTGACTTAACCGAGTCGATGATGAAACGGGATGCAGGGGTCAAAGATTCCGGGACGCTGATTCCCGGCCACGGTGGCATCCTCGATCGCGCCGACAGTTACGTTTTTACGGCTCCGTTGGTGTATTATTTTGCCACGCTGTTGTTGCCCTTGTTAACGGGTTAGAATCGCTACGCTCGGCAACAGTTCGGAGTTCGGAATAAACGAGAGTCGAGATCGACCTGTTGACCCCTCGTAGCGTCCCTCCGGGGCGCTACGAACTGTGGAGGCTCCGCCTCCAGAATACATTAGGTAGAGCCTCTAGAATAAGCATTCGCACAAGTTAGCGTAATGTTTCGCCCCTAGGTTTAGACATGAAGTCTAAATTCTGAATTCTGAATTCTGAATTAGAGCGAAGCGACCGATCGCAGCAGCAATTTTTGCCGATGTACCGCCACCAATTCTAAGGACTCCCCAGAAACGCGATCGAGCATTTCGATAACGTGGGACGGACGCAGCAAGTTACCGTCATTGCGACAAGTTCCGACATAGCGGACGATCGCTTCTCGGGGGAAATTAGGGGACTCGATAAGGTCGATTTCAAACAGGCGATCGCGCAAGTTCACTTGTTTTTTCTTGCCCCGTTTGGTGGTATGTTCGATCCAGATTTCCGAGGTCGATCGTAGCGACTCCAGCCAGTTTTCCCACTGCGGATCGCCAGTAGAACAATCTGGTAAAGCGATCGTTAACAGGTATTCGGCGCGATCGAGCAACCGCGTTGCCGCCAGTTCCGACATCTCCACTTCTTCGGCTGCATACAGGGGAATTCCGGCGGGCAGTTGGGCTGCCAAACGCTGGCGAAATTCTTGGGGATCTAAAGTCGTATGGAGGTCGAATTCGACAATTTCTCCGGTGCTGGTTGCCCCTAAAGAGAGGGCATTGGCGGGAGAAATTCGCGGCCCTGGATGGTAGCCCCCGGTATAAGCAATGGGGAGAGAAGCGCGACGCACGGCGCGATCGAACAGTTTGGCTAAATCCAAATGACCGATGAGCCGCATATCGTCGAGTTTACCATAAAAAACCCGCAGCCGTTGGACGCGATCGCGCTTCGGTTGAAACTCGCCTGCGAACTGGGGAATGTTCGGCGGTTCGACAACAATATTGTGACCGAAATCGGGAGTGCAAACGCCACAATGGGAACATCCCTCGAAGGCGCAGTCGGGAACAGTTGCCGCTTCTAGCGCCCGTTTGAGATCGTCTTTAAGCCACTGTTTGTCGATGCCCGTATTTAAATAATCCCAAGGCAAAGGTGCGTCGAGAGCGCGATCGAGGGTTTCGGTATCGCGATCTTCGCTATCGAGATGAAATAGATTCCATTCGCCATTCTCAACTTGGCGATACTTCCAGGTCAAACCCGATTCTTCGATGGCCGTTTCCCAGGCAGCATAGGCGCGATCGAGGCTTTCC
Source organism: uncultured cyanobacterium (assembly GCA_937121005.1). GTDB lineage: Bacteria > Cyanobacteriota > Cyanobacteriia > Cyanobacteriales > Geitlerinemataceae > CAKZKB01. The sequence goes on from CAKZKB010000573.1 coordinate 3,032, forward strand.
CACCAGGCATCCATACCCGCCCCCAGTTCCCAGGCGCGACGCACGACTTTCGATAAACGGCGATCGCCGCGACCGATAAAGTCTTCCATGGCCGACAAACGAACATCGGTAAAGTTGGCTTTTACCCCTTTCATACGGCGAAATTCTTGGCGCAGCAGGTCTTGTTTGCGTAAAAATTCTGACGTAGAAACCGAGTGCCACTGAAAAGGTGTATGGGGTTTGGGGGTAAAGTTAGAAATGGTCAGGTTAAGGTTAAGCCGCTTGCGGTTAGGGGTGCGACATTCTTGTTGCAACCAGCGCACGGTTTCGGCAATGCCAATGATGTCAGCATCGGTTTCGCCGGGGAGTCCGATCATGAAGTAAAGTTTGACCTTATTCCAACCGCGATCGTAGGCTGTTTTCACCCCGCGCAACAGTTCTTCGTTGGTCAATCCCTTGTTAATAATATCGCGCATTCGTTGGGTTCCCGCTTCCGGGGCGAAGGTGAGAGAACTCTGGCGCGTGCCACCAATAATGTTGGCGATGTTGTCATCAAAGCGATCGACCCGTTGGCTGGGTAAAGACAGAGAAATATTTTCGTCCTTGAGGCGGTTTTTGATTTCCATGCCCACCGCCGGAAGAGATAGATAATCCGAACAGCTTAACGATAGCAAAGAAAACTCGTTATATCCGGTTTCTCGCATTCCTTTTTCGATGGCATTCACGACTTCATCGGGATCTACATCTCGCGCCGGACGGGTTAGCATTCCCGGCTGACAAAAGCGACACCCGCGAGTGCAACCGCGCCGAATTTCCACTGTGAGGCGATCGTGCACGGTTTGCACGTAGGGCACCAAACCAATGGAATATTCGGGCATGGGTGGGGCGACGCGACGCAAAATTCGTTCCGGTACGTCGGGGCGATTGGGTTGCACGGAACCGTCGGCTGCCATATCGTAGAATTGCGGCACGTAAACCCCCGGAACTTGCGCCAAGTCAAGTAACAAGGCTTCGCGATTTAAGCCCGCAGCCTTGCCATCTTCGAGGACAAAACCAATTTCGGCGAGCAATTCTTCCCCGTCGCCGAGGGCAATAAAATCAAAAAAGTCGGCATAGGGTTCGGGGTTGGAGGTAGCCGTTTGTCCGCCTGCAAAGACTAACGGAAAATTACTTTGCTGTCGTTCCTTCCAAGTCAGGGGAATGCCCGCCAAATCGAGCATTTCCAGGATATTGGTCGCCCCGAGTTCGTAGCTGAGATTGAAGCCGAGAATATCGAAATCGGCCAAGAAACGATGCGACTCGACTGCAAATAAGGGAGTCTGGGTTTGGCGCAATTTGGCCGCCAAGTCGGGGGCGGGGAGGTAGGCGCGATCGCACAGTTGATGGGGTTGGGCGTTGATGATATTGTAGAGAATAATATGTCCTAAATTGGACGCACCCACTTCGTAAATATCAGGATAGGTTAGCACCCAGCGTACCGTCGCCGCGTGCCAAGGCTTGCGAACCGCACCGCGTTCGTTGCCCAAATAGCGGGCGGGTTGGGAAATATCTGGCGCAATTAGATTATCGATGGCAATGGTCACGGTTATCTCTCGATGGTGCTGCATTAACGATTTGTTAACCATTGTAGCGGAAATTGAGCCAGTCGCTACGCGGAATTAAAAATTAAAAGTTAAAAATTAAAAATTTAGCATCCATGTCTCAAGTCAAGCCAGTCAAATTAATTTTATTGATTGGATTGCCCGCTTCTGGCAAGTCTTCTTTGGCCCGATCGCTGGCCGAGAAAGGCGATCGCGCGATTATTTCCACCGATACCATTCGTCAAGATTTATTTGGCGACGAAGCCATACAAGGGCCGTGGTTGCAAGTGCGAACCGAAGTAGAAAGGCGAATGCGGAATGCAGTCAGTCAAATTCACAAACACAGTTACGCTGCGGCGATTTACGATGCCACGAACGCTAAGCGATCGTACCGCAAAGAAGCGATTTATTTAGCCCGTAGTGTCGGTTTTACCTTTATCGCCGGGGTTTGGGTAGATACGCCTCTAGAGGTTTGTTTGCACCGAAACCAACAGCGCGATCGTCAAGTTCCCGATGAGATTATACTGCAAATGGATCGCCAACTGCATGACGCACCGCCTTCATTTGCCGATGGTTTGGACGATCTCATTCGCTATACGGGGGCATCGGGTCGATCGCGATCGGCAATCCTGTTTTGAAACAATATTATCTCCGATCGCGATCGGGAATGGGTATCGGTGCAGCCATTTTCAGGATCGCCTGAATGTTTGTAAAAGCGCTACACCTCACTGTTAGCTTGAGACAGGATCTTATCGGCGATTTTCCCCGGTACGGGTTGCAGGCGATCGTATTTCCAACTGAACGATCCGACCCCCATCGTTAGCGATCGCAATTCGACGATAAAATCGTGCATTTCCGCTTGCGGTAAATGAGTGGAAATTTTATCCCATCCTTTCCAACCGGACAACCCTTCGTAACCCAAAATTTGCCCGCGACGGACGCTAATGAGTTGCAACACATTGGAAGTGTAGCTGTTAGGACAAGCAATTTCCATCGCCAAAACGGGTTCGAGTAACGTGGGTTCTCCTTGGGGAAGTCCTTCTTGCATGGCAACTCGCGCCGCTTGTTTGAAAGCCTGCTCGGAACTGTCTACATTGTGATAAGATCCGTCGGTGAGAGTGACGGAAATATCGACAATGGGAAAGCCTAACGGCCCGGATTCTAAAGCCTCGCGCACGCCCATTTCTACGCCGGGAATGTATTGTTTGGGCACGGAACCGCCGACGATCGTCTCTTGAAATTGAAATCCCGTTCCTAGGGGTAAGGGTTCGATATGCAAATGAACGTCGCCATACTGTCCGTGTCCGCCGCTTTGATGTTTGTAGCGTCCGCGTACCGACTCGATGGGTTTGCGAATGGTTTCTTTGTAGGGAATGTGGGGCAAATGCGTCTTCATGGGAAGATTGTATTTGCGACGCAGGCGATCGAGGCTGACTTGGATGTGAATGTCGCCTTGTCCCCACAACAAAATCTCGTGGGTTTCGGTGTTTTGTTCCCAAGAAAGGGACGGATCTTCTTCGATGAGTTTGTTTAACGCACTGCTGAGTTTAACTTCATCTTTGCGATTTTCGGCGACGATCGCGACGCTATAAACCGAGGGCATTTTTTCGGCGCGGGGCAGGGCGATCGTTGCTTTTCCACTTTCAGAAGTGAGGGTATCTCCAGTTTGCGCGGTATCCATGCGTCCTAATGCCACAATTTCCCCTGTTTGCGCTTCTGTTTGCGCGGTTTGCTGGGATCCGTTGAGGCGATAAATGCCACCGACGCGCGTACCGTTGAGGGTCATACCATCCGTTAAAACCCCATTCCACACCCGCACCAACGATTGTTTTCCCCCTTGAGGGGTGTAGTAGGTTTTTAACACTTGGGCGATGGTGAGATCGCGATCGGGATCGAGTCCGCGACGTTGGGCGGTGGCGGTGGGGGCGGGGGTTTCGCGAACCAATGCGTCGAGTAAATGGCGCACGCCGTAGTCTTTTTCTGCGATCCCCATAAACACGGGAACGATGAGATCGGCGCTGAGTTCTTGCTTGAGATCTTTGATGATTTCTTCTTGAGACGGATCGATGTCTTCGAGGAGTTCTTCTAGGAGGCGATCGTCAAAATCAGCTAGCCCTTCTAGCAGTTCTTGACGGGTAATATATTCCTCTTCTTTGAGAGACTCGGGCAACGGAACCGGATCGGAGGGGGCGTTTTCGTGATAGTGAAAGGCTTGTTCGCTAATCAGATCGATGAAGCCAACGATATCTTGCCCTTTGCGGATCGGGTATTGTTGGGGCAAAAGGGGACGACTCGAAACCTCTTTGAGGGCATTTAGCACTTCGGTGAAACTCGACGCAGCCCGATCCATTTTGTTGATAAAAACCAGGTGAGGGATTTTCCACTTGTCGAGGAATTGAAACAGGGGGGCGAGGGTGAGAACGCGGCTGATATCGGGTTCGCAAACAATGACTGCCGATCCGACTCCCATCAAAGCATTATAGGTTTCTTGGGTGAATTCGACGGATCCGGGACAGTCGAGGAAGGTGAAGCGGATATCTTTGTAGTCGGTGTTGGCGGTTTCCACTTCCACGCTCATTTGCCGCGATCGCGCTTCTGGGGAACTATTAGAAACCGTATTGCCATCGGTGACGTTTCCTTTGCGAGTGATGGCGTTGGTGACGAAGAGAAAACTTTCGAGAAGGGTGGTTTTTCCTGATAGGTAGGGGCCGACGATGGCAATATTTCGCCAGCCCGATTGTTCTTTACCGTTCATAGTCATGTCCTACCAATTTAACAACTTTTTAAGAGGATGTCCGGCGACAATCTGGTATAATCTGAAAAATATGTAGCTGCTAGATCGCAACCGACGATCGTTCTTTAGTTTGATTATCCCTCCTTTCCCCGAGTTTAAACTCAAATTGCAGATACTCTTAACATCTCGCTAGAGAAACGTTAAGGATCGATCGCGCCATGTAACCGATCGCGACGTTTTGTAACGTTTGCGATCGCAGGTTTGAAATCTGCACCGCGATCGTGAGATAATACTATTTTTGTTAGTCGTTTGCAAAGATGCGTATCTTGTTCGCTATCGCCCATTACTACTACCCGCAAGGTAGCGGAGATTATGGTTCTCTAAGCAAGAATCCTCTTCCCCGGATCCTTGCTTTAGAGAGTTGCATCGCTCATTTACAAGGTATCTTTGGAAACTGGCAGTGCGAATTCGATATCTCCCGTTGCAGCACCATTTCCATTACGGATAAAGACGTGCGGGATATTGATGTTGTTATTTGTACCACCCGCGATCGTCACTTGCTCGATCGCCTCTCGGTTCCCAAAACATTGTATCGCCATCACCCAACAGATGTCAATCCTCCACTGTTGGGATTTGAGTGCCAAGCCCTCCTGCGCGATCGCTTGGGAGAATACGATTATTATTGCTATCTCGAAGACGATTTAACTTTACACGATCCCTGGTTTTTTATCAAGCTCAACTGGTTTAACAAAAATGTCGGAAATCTGGCATTGCTGCAACCCAATCGCTACGAGATCGGGCATTCAACAGCAATGAGTAAAGCCTATATTGACGGCGATATCGATCCAGAGTATATGTCCCTATTTCAAGATATTCGCGATCGACCGGAACTAAAAGGGTATATCATGGAGCGTCCCGTCTCATTCAAGCGTCCCCTCAACCCTCATTCGGGATGCTATTTTTTGAACGATCGGCAAATGGCATACTGGAGCAAACAACCTCACTTTTTCAATCGAGACACGAGCTTTATTGGCCCGCTAGAAAGTGCTGCGACTCTAGGGATTATGAAAACCTTCACCATCTACAAACCCGCTCGTCCCGATTTAGGGTTTCTCGAAATTCAGCATTCGGGAACGGCATTTTTTTCGTTA
>CAKZKB010000574.1 GCA_937121005.1 uncultured cyanobacterium
CGATGGCGCACCGATTCTCGGATCCCGCCGCCGTCCCTATCTTATCTTATCGGGATTGATGGGAACTGGCGCTTGGGTGTTTCTCGCCGCCGCCGTCAGCAATGCTTGGCAAGCAACGATCGCGATCGCGTTAACCTCTCTTTCGGTCGCTATTAGCGATGTTATCGCAGATTCCCTCGTTGTGGAACGAGCCAGAAACGCCTCCCAAAGTCAACTGGGAGCCTTACAATCGCTATGTTGGGGCACTTCAGCGCTCGGGGGATTGATTACTGCCTATTTTAGCGGAGCTCTACTCGAACAGTTTAGCATCTATACGGTCTTTGGGATTACGGCGACGTTTCCGTTAATTGTCGCCGCAGTAGCGGGACTCATTGACGAAACTCCGGTCGATCGCGGTCTCAATTTCGGTGCGGTTAAATGGCAATTGGGACAGTTGAAAGATGCCATTTTAATGCCATCGATTCTGTTACCCACGATCTTTATTTTTTTGTGGCAAGCAACTCCTACGGCTGAGTCGGCGTTCTTTTTCTTTGTCACCAACGACTTAGGCTTTCAGCCGGAATTTTTAGGACGAGTGCAACTGGTGACGAGTATCGCCGCACTGTTAGGCGTGTGGTTGTTTCAGCGCTTCTTTAAATCCGTTCCCTTCCGGCGAATTTTCCTATGGACGACGATTCTATCGTCTGCATTGGGAATGTCGATGTTATTGTTAGTGACACACGCCAATCGCGCTATCGGAATTGACGATCGCTGGTTTAGTTTGGGAGACAGTCTGGTATTAACAGTAATGGGACAAATTGCCTTTATGCCTGTCTTGGTATTGGCAGCGCGATTGTGTCCTCCAGGCATCGAAGCGACTCTGTTTGCGCTATTGATGTCTGTCGCCAACACAGCCGGAATTGTATCGCGAGAACTCGGTGCGATACTCATGCACTGGATGAACATTACGCCAACGAACTTCGAGAGTCTTTGGCTGCTAGTTGTGGTGACAAATTTGAGTACCCTGCTGCCATTACCTTTGTTGCGATGGCTTCCCGAAAGTCATGCGGAGGAACAACACGAGTCCGCCGAACTCGTGCCCTCTCAAATGTCAACGGTTCCCGAACCCGAACCCACTGTCGGTGCAGGTTTAGGGAATTAATATCATTTTTTGGAAGAGGTGCTACATTTGGGAATGGGTAAACGCCGTTTACCCCTACATTCCTCGTTCCTCTGGCTCTGCCAGGGAACGGAATTGTTGAGGCTCTGCCTCATTCATGTAAAATGGAGGCGGAGCCTCCAAAGTTCGTTGCGCCCCAGAGGAACGCAACGAGGGAAATACTAGACCGAAAATCGGCATAAAATTTATCTATAATCGAGCAAAAATCATGCAGACTCAAGACCGCGATCGCGTCACCCCAAACCAACTCTCTTACACTCGCGAAGACTGGCAGCGCGGCTATCGGTCTCAACCGCAAGAGTCGAGCTATTGGATTGAAGATATTGAAGGAAACATTCCTGTAGAATTGGAAGGGACGCTGTTCCGCAACGGCCCCGGACTGCTCGATATTAACGGATATGCGCTTCATCATCCCTTTGACGGCGATGGTATGGTTTGTGCCATTGGGTTTAAAAATGGCCGAGCCTACTTTCAAAATCGCTTCGTGCGGACTGAAGGGTTTGTTGCCGAACGCCAAGCGAAAAAACCTCTCTATCGCGGCGTGTTTGGGACGCAAAAACCCGGCGGCTGGCTGGCGAATGCCTTCGATCTCAACTTCAAAAATATTGCCAATACCAACATCATCTACTGGGGAGACAAACTCCTGGCGCTGTGGGAAGCCGCCGAACCCCACCGTCTCGATCCCGTCAGTTTAAATACCCTCGGACTCGAAGATCTCAATGGCGCGATCGCCTCTGGATCTCCCTTTTCAGCACATCCGCGCGTCGATCCAAATTGCAACGGCGAACCGCGTCTGGTGAACTTCGGACTCAAAGCAGGAATGTCGTCTACAATTACGATCTACGAGTTCGATTTGCAAGGAAAGTTAGTCGAGAAACACAGTCGCGCGATCGCGGGTTTTGCCTTCATTCACGACATGGCAATTACGCCTAACTATTGCATCTTCTCTCAAAATGCTGTCAAGTTCAATCCCTTCCCTTTCTTGTTGGGGTGGCGCGGTGCAGCCGAATGTATTCAGTTCGATCCCAAGCAGCCAACGAAACTGATTTTGATTCCGCGCCATGGTAAGGGTGAGGTCAAAATTCTCGAAACCGATCCCTGTTTTATCTTCCATCATGCCAACGCTTGGGAAGCGGGAGATGAAATCATTCTCGACTCGATCGCTTACGAATATTTTCCCACCGTCGAACCCAATTCTGACTTCCGCGAGGTTGACTTTGGATCGCTTCCGCCGAGTCAGTTGTGGCGATCGCGTCTCAATTTAAGTAACGGTACGGTCGATCGGCAGATCCTCGAGTCTCGCGGTTGCGAATTCCCGGTTCTAAACGGCGATCGCGTCGGACGCAACTACCGCTACGTTTATCTGGGTGCGGCGCACCAACCCACAGGAAACGCGCCGTTACAAGCGCTGCTAAAATTAGATTTAGAGACGGGAGAAGAAGATTTTTACAGCTTCGCACCGCGCGGTTTTAGTGGCGAACCGATTTTCGTTCCCCGACCGGGTGGAGTTGACGAAGATGACGGTTGGGTGCTAGTCTTGGCGTACAATGCGGCCCAGCATCGCTCCGATTTAGCCATTTTTGATGCCAAAAAGGTCAGCCAAGGCCCGATGACGACGCTCCACTTGTCGTATCACATCCCCTACGGTCTGCATGGCAGTTTTACGCCGCACTATTTCGATCCTAAAATGTAGAGACAGTCCATCTGTAGGTTTTAGGTTTTAGGGTAAGCATTCAGATTGTACAGAGAAACCCGGTTTCTAAAGGGAAAAACTCGGATTTTGTCCGGCTATAAGCGAGAAACCGGGTTTCTACACCCGTTTAGCCTAGCATACCTGAATCCTTACGTTTTAGGTACTAGGATGGCTGGAAGTAGAAAACGTACTCATCTATTCCAGTCTGTCACTGGGATATGCCAATTGTAAAAGTGGATGCCTTTCTGGATGGGGGATCGACAAGATCGCTACCATGCCTGGGACGATCGCTGTGGGGATCGACGAGTTGCAGATCCTTCGCTAGTAAGATAAAATCTTGCCGACTGTGGGTTTCGCACCTCGATCGGTGGCGCGACCCCTCGCCCTCACACGCTCTCACCTCTATGAAACGACGCATCCCTGAATACTACACGGTTTGGATAACCCGCACCGGGCAAGCCCCGAAGGTGGTATCGATTCCGGCTAAACTGCTATTTGCTGGCACGGCGATCGCCGTTGCTGGTATTATTGCCATCAGTTCGGGGACGATCGCCTGGTGGCAAGCTCGCCAACAGCAGCAACAGCAACTCCACCAAGAGGCTCAAATTCTCCTGGAGGCACTCGAAGGGATGGAGTCGGAACTCGATCGCCTGCGGGAGCGATCGGGGCTCGAAAGCAATGCGACTCCGCAACGCCACCAGGGAGGAAAAGGCGGACGCAAACAGCGATCGAGCGATACTCGCCGTCTCCTGGCTGCGGCTCGCGACAAATATGCCACGCTGTCGGTAGAATTAGAAGAGAACGTAGAACCGGCCCTCGAACGTACCCTGGCTGTGGAATCAGCCCTGCCCCAAGGCGTGCCTTTAACAACCACCACCCACGTCACCTCGGAATTTGGCGTGCGCCGCAACCCCTTCGGGTTCGCCTACGAATTCCATGATGGCATCGACTTCGCTGGCGACTACGGTACGCCTGTTTACGCAACGGCTCCGGGAACTGTGACCCGCGCTGGCTGGTCGAACGAAGGGTACGGTAAGCTAGTGGAGATCGAACATCCCATAGGCGACGGGCGCACGTACTATACGCGCTACGCCCATTTAGCCGATTTTACCGTCAAGGTTGGCGATCGCGTCGATCGCTCCACCCTCGTGGGTCAGGTGGGCAGCACCGGCCGCTCGACGGCTCCGCACTTGCACTATGCTGTGTACGTGGGCGATCGCGCTGTCAACCCTCGCAACTACCTCGATCTCGATTCCGTTAGTCCCATCGCATCCTTAGAATAAACGTATGTTTGGACGCAGGAAAACCACCACGCTCACCTATCTCGGTAGTGGGAGCGAGTTCGAGGGAAACCTCAAAACTGAAGGCAGTTTGCGTGTCGATGGCTTCATTTCTGGCACGGTTGAAGTCAACGGCGACATCGAAATTTCCACCTCTGGAGGGATTGAAGGCCCGGAATTAAAGGGCAACAATATTCTCGTTTACGGGCGCGTAAAAGCGCGAGTGGTTGCTGATGGCAAGCTCACCCTCAGCAACACGGCACATTTAGAAGGAGATGTGGTTGCCAACTCCCTAGAAATTGCTCCCGGAGCGGTTTATATTGGCTATATTGCCACTCGCGAGGATCGGGCGATCGCAGGCAGTCCCGATCCCAAACAACTCCCGGTGGGCAACAGAGATGACGATCTTCGCAAACTTTAATGAGGTATGAGGTATGAGGGGTGAGGTATGAGGTTCTTTCAAGGATGAATTCAGAAGGATGAAGGATGAAAATTGATTTCCCCCTAATCCCCCAAACCCCTAATCCCCCAACTTTCCTAAAACCTAGAATCTAATACAGTGGGTAAGTTTTTCCAGCGTTGTCAGGAAGATTTTCAGTGCGATCGCTGCGGGGCGATGGCACGCGGTAGCGGTTATACGAATCACTGTCCTCAGTGTTTGTGGAGTCGCCATGTCGATATCAATCCCGGCGATCGCGCTGCGTCTTGCGGTGGGTTGATGGAACCGATCGCGATCGAGATGAAAAAGGGCAACTACGTTATTTTACATCAATGTACCCGGTGTGGATGGCAACGGCGCAATAAAACCGCGATCGATGACAACTTTGAAGCCATTTTAGCAGTCGCTCGATCGTAGCGGCAAGGGGGAGACAGGACTCTTCCTTGTCACGAAGAGCCGATTTAATCAGATGTATTGAACCGGGACAGGAGTTCTTCACGAGATGATTCGATAATAAATCGAGTGAGATCGAGAGGTGGAAGTTGAAGTAGTCGATCGACGATCCCAGACAGTTCTTCATCAACTGCTCCGAATTTGACTTGCAGCATACTTTCCACCATCAGTTGTCGGTCTTGTAGAATACCTTGTTGGGTAGCTGCTTGAATTCGTTCGAGGTAGATGGGTGATAGTTCCATAATGAATTCTCGATCGTCTGCGGTTAAGTTTTGACGGGTTTCTAAAATGGCGAGGAAGTTGGATAAGACTTCGAGAACGCCATCTTTGATGAGAGAGGCGATCGCCCCTCAATTTTACCACAGGAGCGATCGCGTCAAGAATCCAGTTCCAATTGTTCGATGTTGCTTCTAGTGGAAATCGCTCGATAATGACGATCGCTTTGTTTGTCGAGAAGCTAAAGCGATCGCCTGGGCCTGCTTTCAATCGACTTATCGTTCCACATCCGTTACAATAGAAAAAGCGATCGCAATTTTAGGAGGGGACGATCCAGTGGTTCCCTCTCAACCCGTGAAAAGATGAACGAACCCACGCCAGAAATGCGCCAGCGCGTCGATCGCCTGCGCGAACAACTACAAAATGCCTGCTATGCGTACTACGTCCTCGACGCACCCACAATGGCGGACGAAGTGTACGATCGCCTCTATCGAGAACTGCAAGAGTTAGAACAACAATACCCGCAGTTAGTAACTCCAGATAGTCCCACTCAGCGCGTGGGCGATCGACCGGCCGATCGCTTCGATTCCGTGCGCCACAACATCCCTTTATACAGTTTAGAAAATGCCTTTAACGTGCCGGAATTTGCCGCATGGCAAGGACGATGGCAAAGTAAAGTAGATGGAGAAATCCCCGATTTCGAGTATGTTTGCGAGCTCAAGATTGATGGTTCTGCGATTGCTTTAACCTACGAAAATGGGGTTCTCACTCGGGGCGCAACTCGCGGCGACGGGACGATCGGCGAAGAGATTACCCCCAATGTCAAAACCATTCGATCGATTCCGTTACGATTAAAAATTGACGATCCGCCGCCTCGTGTCGAAGTGCGCGGTGAAGCCTTTTTACCCATTGCTACGTTTGAAAGCATCAATCAAGAACGACAAGAAAAAGGAGAGTCTCTTTTTGCCAATCCGCGCAACGCCGCCGCCGGAACTTTGCGACAACTCGATCCCCGCGTTGTCGATAAGCGACGCTTAGATTTCTTTGCCTACACGCTGCACGTTTTAGATGCAGACAATGAATGGCAAACGCAATGGGAGTCGCTAGAGAAGTTACAGCAGTTTGGTTTCCAAGTCAACCCCAACCGCAAAATTTGTCACTCCTTACAAGAGGTGGAAAGTTACTACGCGCAGTGGGATACAGGACGAAAAACATTACCCTACATGACCGATGGTGTGGTGGTCAAACTCAATTCGATATCGTTGCAAGAACGCCTCGGTTTTACGCAGAAATTCCCTCGCTGGGCGATCGCGTTAAAATATCCCGCCGAAGAAGCACCGACGGTGTTAGAATCGGTGACAGTGCAAGTAGGAAGAACGGGTGCACTCACGCCAGTTGCCGAACTTCGTCCCGTCCAATTGGCAGGAACGACGGTATCGCGGGCGACGCTACACAACCGCGATCGCATTTCCGAATTAGACCTGCATTTAGGCGATACAGTTATCGTTCGCAAGGCGGGGGAAATTATCCCGGAAGTGGTGCGAGTGTTAGGGGAATTGCGTCCCGACAATGCAATTCGATATCAAATGCCCGATCGCTGTCCCGAATGCGGTCAACCTGTGGTTAAGCCTGAAGAAGAAGCGGTTACGCGCTGTGTCAATGCTTCTTGTCCGGCTATTTTGCGCGGATCTCTGGGGCATTGGGCGAGTCGCGATGCTCTCGATATCAACGGTTTGGGAGATAAGTTAGTCCAGCAGTTGGTCGATCGCACTTTAGCCAGTTCCATTGCCGATCTCTACGATTTAACGGTAGATGAACTTGTCAGTTTAGAGCGCATGGGGCAAAAATCCGCAGACAAGTTAATTCGCGAAATTGAAGTCTCGAAAAACAAGCCTTGGGATCGGGTTTTATACGGTTTGGGAATTCGTCATGTTGGCAGTGTCAACGCCAAAGTTATTGCCGATCGCTTCCGTAGCGTAGAAGATTTAGTCAAGGCGACAGAAGCCGAAATTGAAGCCGTTTATGGCATTGGTTCTGAAATTGCTAGCGCGATCGTCGAGTGGTTTCGAGTTCCCGCCAACCAAACCTTAGTCGAACGACTGCGATCGGCCGGTTTGCAGTTAGAAGCGGCGGCGAAACAAGAAACGTCCACCGCGTCGCAACCGCTAGCAGGTAAAACCTTTGTTCTTACGGGAACATTGCCTACCTTGAAACGCAGTGAAGCGAAAAAACTGATCGAAACGGCTGGCGGGAAAGTCAGCAGTTCGGTCAGTTCTAAAACCGATTACGTCGTGGTAGGAAACGATGCCGGATCGAAGCTAGAAAAAGCACAACAATTGGGAATCGTACAGCTATCGGAGGCGCAGTTACTAGAAATAATGGGAGAGTAAAGGCGCGATCGCGTGTCGCTGTACTCCAATTCGTCTTGAAAAGTTCGGAAAAAATCTACACCTCCAGCTTTTCGCAAAATGAAAAATTAGAAAAGGGACGATCGCACTCCTATTGTACCAGAAGGCGCGATCGTTAAACGTAGGGGCGATTCGCGAATCGCCCCTACAAAACCGTGCGATACTGAGCTTGCCGAAATGTACCTACCCCCATTTTCGATCGACTTACAATTGGACGATCGCGGCCGAAACCCATTGATTCGTACCGGAAATACGATACCACAAATCCGTCGGTTCGGTTCCCAATGCTTGAGAATAATTGATGAACTGACCCCGTGCAGCGCGATCGAATGTAGCATTTGCACCTAACGGTAATTCACCCACTTTAGGATGGGTCGTACTCGGGCCAGAACGCAAGTTTGCACCGATGGTTGACAGCATAGTTCCGCTTAAATTGACGGGTTCCCAACTGTAAGCACTAAACTCGACTGCGGCTGGTTTCTCGTCACCCGCACCCGTGACATAAACGCGATCGCCGTTCTGGATATTAAGACCCGATCCGGTAATTTGTCCGGTGACTAAGTTGTAGTTGAGTACCAGATTTTCTTGTCCGGTTAAAGGACTGATATCGGCTCGTTCAGTTCCCAAGAAGAAACCATCGTCTTCAGAGACCTTAATTTGAATAGCAGCCGTGTCGCCATTCACCTGAACCGTATGGATCCAGTTGGTCGGATAGGGATTATTGTTGTCATCTACTTGAGGCATTTTACGGTTGTTTCCAGCAATGGAAATCTCGCTGAAGAACTCTGCACCACCTGTTAGATCGCCAAGATCGAAGTTATAGATCTCTTTGACTTGGTGGACGGCGACGGTGACATTTTGGAAGGGTTCTGGCGTAGCTTCTTGCACCTCAACTGCACCAGAAAACTCAGAGGTGTTGCCGTCGGAGTCGGTTGCTGTTGCCGTGATGAATTGACCAGCCGATACTTCCGGTAAATTGACCGAGAAATTAGCATCGCCACTGCTGTTAGTTGTCACATTTTGGAATCCGAGGAAGATTTTTCCTTCGCGATCGTTTTCAGGATTGGCAAAGAATTCGACGCGGAAGGTATTGTTTGGCGCACTGTTCAGCGAACCGTTAACAGTAGTGGTACTTCCAACTACCTCGGCCGAGGACAGTTCGGGATCTTTATCTTTTTGGAGATTGTTCGATAAAAGATAAATGCCAATTCCAGCATTGGAGAAAATGGAATTTCCAAGGATGGAATTTCCAATAACTTCATTTTCGCTAGAAGTAAATCCGACAATGATTCCATTACTGTTGGACGAAATAATATTTCGTTTTTCTGATGTCGTTCCACCAATTGTGTTATTTGAAGACCAAACTTCTATTCCTGTATGGTCATTACCCAAAGGTTTCGTTCCCGTCACATCAGTGCCAATGAAGTTTCCTTGTACTGCATTTTTTTCTCCTCCCGAGACTTTAATTCCAACAAATTCATTGGCAGAAATAACATTCCGTGCTGCTGGAATTGTTCCTCCAATTATGTTATTAGAAGAATCCGACATATTTAACCCAGTATGATCGTTACCCAAAGATTGAGTTCCAGTTACATCAGTGCCGATGAAGTTCCCTTGTACTACATTTTGTTCTCCTCGCCAAATCTGAAGTCCAATGAATCCATTGCCAGCAATAATGTTCCGTGCTGCTGAAGTTGTTCCTCCAATTATGTTATTAGAAGAACGCCACATATCTAATCCAGTGTGATCGTTACCCAAAGGTTTCGTTCCCGTCACATCAGTGCCAATGAAGTTTCCTTGTATTAAGTTATTGTTTCCTGAAGTATAAACTCCACGAAATCCATTTCCAGAAATGATATTTCGCATTCCTATATTAGTTCCTCCAATTGTATTGTTGCTAGAGGATATGTACAGCCCATCGTGAAAGTTCCCCAACGCTTGAGTTCCGGTCACATCAGTACCAATGAAATTCCCTTCAATGACATTACCACCATTGCTGATTAATTCAATACCTCGCTGAAAACGATTGATAACTAAACCCCGAACGGTGCTATTTCCGGCGGAAATAACTAATCCATCAGCATTGCCTGAATTTGTCCCATCAAGTTCGATAATCGGTTTGTTAGTGTAGCCTGACTGCGTTGTACCGTCAATGACGATCGGTTCAGTAATTCGAGGTAATCCCGAAAGTGGACGAATGGTAAACGCACCCGTCACCGGATCGTAATTCGGATCGGTGGTAGGAATGTCAAAGGTAATTGTTGTGGTATCGGAATTGCTATTGGCAAATTCGATCGCATTTCGCAAACTTCCCGGCCCGCTATCGTTTGTATTGCTGACGATATTTGGCGGAGGAGTCACATTGACAGTTACCGGGACTACTGTTGCAGATTTGGCTTTACCGTCGCTGACTTTGACAGCAAAAGCAGCAATTCCTAATCCGAGGGTATCCGAAGTCCAAACCAGTGATTCTCCTGTAGAAAGCGTGGTTCCAATGGTGACAGGTTGACCGTTTTTCGTCAGCGTACCAGAACCCAGGGAGGCAATTTCAAAGGAGAGAGTGTCGCCGTCAGCATCGAATTCGTTGCCGTTGGCGATTAGATCGGCGTAGGAAATGGTGAAGGGTTGTCCTTCCGTTGCACCCGAAAAAGTGGAAATTTGAGTGAGTGTGGGTGCAGTATTGGGATCGAGAATGGTAAACGTACCGCCATTGGCGAAACTCGATCCGGCAAATGCACCGTCAACGGCTTGCACTTTCCAAGAATAGGTTCCGGGTTCGAGATCCTTTAGCGTCCAATTGGTGTTTTGATTGACATTGCCGATGTCGGAAACTTGGCGAGTGCCATCGTTATTCGACATCGCCGACAGCACATCAACGCCGTTAGAATTTGTCACTTCCAGGTTGTAGGTTAAGCCGTTGGCTGGCGTTTCCCCATCGCTAGCGGCACTCCAGTTGAGGGTGACAGAAGTGCCGTCAACTTGTGCGTTTAGTCCCGTCGGTGCGGTGGGAGTGGCGTTCGTCGTGGCAGTATTGTTTTGGTAAATGTCAGTGCGAATGCTGCCTTGAGACTCGCCAACGGAGACGATATCTAAGTCGCCGTCGCCGTCGAAATCTCCCCAGTCAACCGCACCGTTGAACGTGGCAACAAAGTCATCAGATGTTTGTTGGCTGAAGTTGCCGTTGTTGTTTTCAAAGACCCACAGATTGCTGTATAGCTGTAGATCTGTGTTATTTAAGGACATTCCCGATACGAGAATATCGAGATCGCCATCGTTATCGTAGTCTCCCCAAGCCGCATCGCTACCGAAGACTCCCGGCAACCCGGCGTTGATGGCAGTAAAGTTGCCATTGTCGTTGCGGAAAACATCGGCAATGCCGCCGCCAAAAGAACTGATTCCACCTGTGAGGAGAATATCGAGATCGCCGTCGTTATCGTAGTCTCCCCAAGCGACATCGCCTTTGTCAACAGTAGCGAGTCCGGCGTTGATGTTGGTGAAGTTACCATCGTTGTTTTGATACACTGCCGAGACGCGGTTGCTTCCGTCGGTTCCGGTGAGGAGAAGATCCAAGTCGCCGTCGTTGTCGTAATCTCCCCAAGCAATGGCACTATTGTCGAGTTGGGGTAGGGTGGCGTTGGTGTCGGTGAATTTGCCGCCGTCGTTGCGATACAGTTTGGTGACTTGGTTTGTGCCGTCGCTACCGCTAATGGCTAAGTCGAGATCGCCGTCGCCGTCGTAGTCTCCCCAGGTGGCATCGCTGTCGCCGAGGTTGGCGAGGTTGGCGTTGGTGTCGGTGAATTTGCCGCCGTCGTTGCGATACAGTTTGGTGACGGGGTTGGTTGTACCATCGTCGCCAGTCAGGAGGAGATCGAGATCGCCATCGCCGTCGTAGTCTCCCCAGGTAGCATCGCCGGAACGAATGCCTTGCAGGTTGGTGGTGAGGAGGGTGAAGGGTTCGGCGGTGGCGACATCAACGGGAACGCTGACAGCAGTCGCGGAGGTGTCTGTACCGTCTGTGACTTTGACAGTGAAGGCGGAAACCGCATCTCCGGCGGTGTCGGGTGTCCAAACCAGCGATTCGCCAGCCGCCAGGGTGGTTCCAGAAGTGACGGGTTGACCGTTTTTGGTCAGCGTACCGGAACCGAGAGAGGCAATTTCAAAGGAGAGGGTGTCGTCGTCGGCATCGGCTTCGTCGGCGTTGGCGATCAGATCGGCGTAGGAAATGGTGAAGGGTTGTCCTTCGGTTGCACCCGTGAGTGGGGTGATTTGGGTGAGTGTGGGTGTAGTGTTGGGGGTTTCAACTCCGAAGATTTGAGCAAAGATTCCAGACTCACTACCATCTTGACCATAAGATTGCCAAGTGACAACAAAGCTGCCATCACTTAACCCTGTAACTGAAGGTTGAGATTGAGAAGATCTGGTAAAAGTATTAACTTGAAACTCTGTACCTACTGTCTGACCTTGGCTGTCATAACGTTGTCCAAAAATACCCAAGCCGCCTTCTTGACCGTAGGATTCCCAAGTAACAACAAAACCACCATCACTTAAACTAGCGACTGAAGGTTTAGCTTGCTCCCAGTTTGTAAAAGTATTAACTTGAAACTCTGTACCTACTGTCTGACCTTGGCTGTCATAACGTTGTCCAAAAATACCTTTACGGTCTCCATCTTTATCTTCAGAATCCCAAGTTACAACAAAACCGCCATCATGTAGTGCAGTTACTGATGAATTTGACTGATGACTAAGCGTAAATGTATTGACTTGAAATTCATTGCCAATTGAATTTCCCTGCTCATCATAACGCTGTCCAAAAATGTCTTGACCATCGAGAACTCCTCCATAGGAAGACCAAGTTACAACAAAGCCACCGTCACTTAATGCCGTGACTGAAGGTTTAGTTCGAGAACCATCAGGATAAGAAGTTACTTGAAATTCACTTCCTACCAAGTTACCTTGTATATCATAGCGCTGACCAAAAACTTTCCAGATAGGATTAGGATTATTTTCTTCAGATGATTCCTTTAATACCCAGACAACAACGAATCCACCATTTTTTAAGGCAGATACCGAAGGCGAACGTCGGTTAGAACCCAAAGTCCGAAACTCCGTGCCTAATGGGCTTCCTTGATTATTATAGCGCTGTCCGCTAATCTTTCCAGAAAGATCGCCATTAGATTGTTCCCAAGTAATTACAAATCCACCATCACTTAAGCCAGATAACGAAGGCTGCGTTTGATGATTATTTTGATGAGAGTTGACAAGAAATTCATTGCCAACTGGCTCGCCTTGGCTATTGTACCGTTGTCCAAAGATACCATACCCACTAATGTCTTGTTCGCTAGATTGCCAAGTAATGACAAATCCACCATCTGATAAACTTGTAATTGATGGTGCTTCCTGATTGTTAGGAGTATGGGTATTAACCTGAAACTCACCACCAAGTTTGACAAACGGCTGCGGTTCCTCAACCACTTTGATTTCAACAGACACCGCCAGATCGGAGGTTTCCGTTCCGTCAGTGGCTTTCACAGAAAATGCAGACACAGCATCTCCTACCGTGTCAGGAGTCCACACCAATTCATCATCTTTTGCCAATTGGGTAACGCCAGGTACAACCGCTACGCCATCTTTCGTCAGCGTTCCATTCCCAACGGTTTCAATGACGAACGAAATGTCGTCGCCGTCCACATCTTCCGCATCAGACGCATCGAGAAGTTGTTGGTAACTAATTGTCAAGAGTTGGTTTTGCGTCGCCTGCAAATCGAGGTCGATATTGCTTAAAGTTGGCTTGTCGTTGACATTAGCAACCTCTAGCGAGAACTGGCTGCTAACCGCTTCGCCATCAGGATCGGTAGCGGTAACTTGAATCGCCAGGGTTCCTACATCGTCATTTTTCGGCGTACCGACAAAGCGACGAGTGTTGGGATTGAAAATCAACCAACTGGGTAAAGAACTGCCATCAGCTAACTTGGCAGAGTACGTCAAGTTGTCACCATCAACATCGCTGAACGTATTCCCCGGAATGATGAAGTTAAACTCCACATCTTCAGTAGCATTTTGATTCGGAATGGCATTGTCGAGAACGGGTTTGTCGTTGGTGTTGGCAACGGTGACAGTGAAGATATCGGAGACACTATCTCCAGACGGATCGGTAGCAATGATGCGAATATCTACATCGCCAACATCGCCATTTTCCGGCGTACCGCTAAAGGTACGAGTTGCCGGATCGAATGTCAACCAATTGGGTAAGGGATTGCCATCAGCCAATTCCGCCGTATAAGTCAGCGTATCGCCATCGGAATCGACAAAAGTATTGCTAGGAACGGTGAAATTGAAGGGGGTATCTTCTGTAGCAATTGTGTTGCCAATGGGGGTAGCAATTTGTGGGGGTAGGTTTGGTGGTACATCGTTATCCGCGATCGTCACTGTGCCGCCACTGACAGCGCCGATGTCGTAAGTTGAGTTGGCGACTAAAGCAAGGACGATCGTCTCGTTTTGCTCCACTTCAGAATCGTCGATCGCGTCGATCGAAACGCTGACAGAAGACTCTCCGGCTGGAATGGTAGCCACGCCAGTTAACAAGTTGTAGTCGCCATCGTTGGTTGCAGTTCCAGCAACAGAATAACTCACCGTTAGCGGAGTGGAAGTATCGCCATTTCGGGTAATAGTAAACTGTGCGGAGTCCCCATCTTCAGAAGCATTGGCATCAGTGACAGCCATAGTTAGCGTGGGTTTAACAGCCGCTTTGTCATTATCCGCGATCGTCACGATGTGATTGGTATCGGTATCGCCACCATATCCCGTTCCTTCAGCCAAACGGAAAACAACGGTTTCCGTGCCTTCAAAGGTACTGTCGTCAATGGGAGTAATTAACAATGTTGCGGTTGGCAAGTTTTCAGGAATGGTAATACTACCGGACAGAGAATTGTAATCCGTGCCATTGGTAGCAGTTCCGGCAATGGTATAGTTGACGGTTAAAGGTTGACTCATGTCACCGCCTATGCGAGAAATATTAAGCAATCCGGGAGATCCGCTTTCAGTTGCATTGCTGAGGATGGGAGTAACAACGATCGTCGTTTCGGGATCGTTGTCGGCGATCGTCGCAGTTTGTCCGGTGTTTGTATCTCCGGTGTAACCCGTTCCCGCCGCTAAAGTGAGGGTAATGGTTTCTTCTCCTTCAAAGGTACTGTCGTCAATGGGAGAAATGAGTAAGGTTGCTGTCGGTAAGTTAGCCGGAATGGTAATACTACCGGGAAGAGAATTGTAATCCGTTCCGTTAGTTGCCGTCCCGCTAACGGAGTAGTTGACGGTTAGGGGTTGGCTCATATCGCCGCCAACGCGGTTCACGTTGAAAATGGTAGGAATTCCATCTTCCGAACCGTTGAATGAAGGGACGATCGTCACCGTTGCATCGTTACTGTCGTTGTCAGTAATGTTGACGGTGGCAGTGCGATCGCTTCCTAGTTGATATCCATTTCCAGCAACTACATTAAGAATTGCGGTTTCGTCGCTTTCAACCTCAGTATCGTTGACGATATTGAGAGGAATGGTGACAGTTGCTTGTCCGCCGGGAATAGTAATGCTAGCGGGAATGGCATTGTAATCGCTACCGGGAGTTGCCGTACCGTCGAGAGACAAATTGACCGTCAGAGGATTGGCACTATTTCCAGTTCGAGAAATTGTATATTCGCCAGGATTGTTTCCTTCGCCAGCATCAGCGTCGGTGGCGCTAATGGAGACAACGGGTTCGGCAGCTTCTACTGTCAAAGTAAAGCTATCTTCAGCCGTTTCATCGCTGCTATCTTTGGCAAAAACTTTTACCTCAACTGTGCCATTGCTGCCAACAGGAGGCGTTCCTTGAAACGTTCCCGTTGCCGGATCGAAGGTTAACCAACCGGGTAACGACGAACCGTCGGCTAAAGTCGCTTCGTAAGTCAGCGTATCTCCCGGATCGATATCGGTGAAGGTATCGGCGGGGAGGG
>CAKZKB010000575.1 GCA_937121005.1 uncultured cyanobacterium
TACGCCCAGTTCCGGATCCAATGAGAGAAGTTTGGGGTTTGCTTGCCATCGTTATCCTGTGTCCCCTGTTGGGGGGGGTGCCTGTCGTGCGCTGGAGTACGCATCTCCTGGCCCGACAGCGACTCGATCGCCTGGGGACGGGAAATATCAGCGTGTCCGCCGCATTCTACCATGGGGGAACAGTAGCGGGCGTAGTTGCTGTTATCTTAGAAGCAGCCAAAGGGATCCTGGCCGTGTTGCTGGCGCGATCGTTTTTCCCCGCCAGCGAACCGGAATGGGAACTGGTTGCCCTCGTCGCCTTAGTTATGGGACGCTATTGGATGGGGCGAGGGGCGGGAACCACCAACGTCACCTGGGGGGCGATCGTCCACGATCCCCTCTCCGCCGGACTGACGGCGTTAATCGGAGGGGTGAGTTTCACCATTATCCGCGATCGCGTTTTCGGTCGCAACGGGATTTTAATCCTCTACCCGGTGGTGCTGTTTTTGCTACACTCGTCGCAAATTCCCCGCGTTTTGGCTGCTGTCACCTTATGCGTTCTTCTCGCTTGGATTTATCGTAAAATGCCCGACGACTTGGACTTATCTGCCACCGAAGGACGCGACGAAACCCAGGGTGTATTTCGCTTTTTTCAAGCGGAAAAATCCCTCATTCCCCTCGATCGCCCTCTCGATCCGCAGCAGGTGGGTCAAAAAGCGGCAACTCTTTCCCAACTCAGATATTGGGGCTATCCCGTTCCGACAGGTTGGGTATTGCTACCGGGAGACGATCCGGCCCCCTTATTACAATCGATTCGTCCCTCCCGCGAACAGCCGTTTGTGGTGCGATCGTCGGCAGTCGGAGAAGATACGGAACGGGCATCGGCGGCGGGACAGTATGCCAGTATTTTAAACATTACCAACTCCGGGCAATTGTTAACCGCAGTCGTGCGCTGTTTTGAGTCTTACAATCGCCCCAATGCCAACCGCTATCGCCGCGATCGGCGCGTAGAAGATAGCGCGATCGCCGTATTGATCCAGCCTCAAATTCGCGGTGTCTATTCAGGTGTGGCGTTCAGTCGCGATCCCGTGGCCCGCAGTGGGGACGCGGTGGTCGTCGAAGCCCTTCCAGGGGCAGCCAGTCGCGTGGTTTCCGGGCAAGTGACCCCGGAACAGTATCGCGTTTTTGTCGGCGAAATTGGCATTGAAAAAACCGACGTTCCTGCTTTTGAAATTGAAGGCGACGACGGCAATATTCCTGCCGAGATTTTGCGCCAAGTGGCCTTTTTTGCCCGCCAACTCGAACGCCGTTTCGACAGCATTCCTCAAGATATAGAATGGACGTTTGATGGCGATCGCCTGTGGTTGTTGCAGTCGCGCCCTATTACCACGCTGTATCCGGTGTGGACGCGCAAAATTGCCGCCGAAGTGATTCCCGGCACGATTCGTCCTCTCACTTGGTCGATCAATCGCCCCTTGACTTGTGGAGTTTGGGGAGACATTTTTCGTATCGTTTTAAGCGATCGCGTTGGCGATTTAGACTTCAACGAAACGGCAACCTTACATTACTCTCGCGCCTATTTTAATGCCTCTTTATTGGGAAAAATTTTCCGACGCATGGGCTTACCGGCCGAGAGTTTGGACTTTTTAGTGCGGGGCAGTTCCTTTGAGAAACCTCCGATGCAATCTACCCTACAAAACGTGCCGGGGTTGCTGCGCTTGCTAGAACGAGAACGACGGCTGCATCGCGATTTTCAGCGAGATGTCCAACAGACGATCGCGCCCATTTTAGAACAATGTCGCAAATCTCCCGCCTGTCATATTCGGGGCGATCGTCTCGAACGGTTGCAATCGCCTTTAGAACTCCTCGATCGCGTTGAGGATATTCTCGAAGCCCTCAAAGTTGCCACCTACTACAGCATTTTCGCTCCCCTCAGTTTAGCCATGCGTAAAGCCATTTTGCAAGTGGCTGACGAAGAACTCGACAACGCCAAAGATCCCGAAATTGCGGCCTTACAAGCCTTAAACGAACTCGCTGTCGAAACGCGCCATTTTATCCCCGATCTCGACCCGGATGCCCCCACCATCGACGCTGACGATCCGGCTTCTTTGTTTGCTGAAATTGCCGAGATTACCGACGGTCAAACCCTCCTCGACAAGTTTGATGAAATTGTCGATCGCTACGGCTATCTCAGCGAAGTGGGCACCGATATTGCCGTCCCCACTTGGAAAGAAGATCCCAGTGCGGCCCGTGCCATTTTCGCTCGCTTTTTTGCCAATCCTAATCCCCCAACAAAACACCCTCGAAATCAGCGACCCCGTGCCAAACTCGTCCAGCGTCGCCGCACCTTAAAAGGGCAAGTCACCGAAGTCTACAGTCAATTACTCGCCGAGTTGCGCTGGAGTTTTATTGCCCTAGAACGCTATTGGTTGGACTTAGGCGTGTTGCGAGAAGCGGGAGATATTTTCTTTTTAGAATTTCACGAACTCTGTCGCTTAGTTCGCGATACCGATCGCCAATCGACGATGGTATTGCCTAATTTAATTCGATCGCGTCAAGAACGCTGGCAGCGCGATCGCGCCCTAAAAAGCGTCCCCCGCATCACCTACGGGACTCCCCCCCCTGCCGATGTGTTGCGATCGCAACACCGTCCCGCCGTTGGCGAATTGCGCGGTATTGGGGCCAGCGCCGGCCGGGCCGAAGGCTGCGTCAAGATACTGCAAAGTCTGGAAACCCCCTCTGGTATCGATCGCGATACGATTCTTGTCGTTCCTTATACTGATTCCGGTTGGGCTCCACTATTAGCGCAAGCCGGGGGCCTGATCGCCGAAGTCGGGGGCCGACTCTCTCACGGGGCGATCGTGGCCCGAGAGTACGGCATTCCGGCCGTCATGGATATCGACGGCGCAACCGAACGCTTGCGAGAAGGACAGCGCGTGCGCGTAGACGGAGAACGGGGCATCGTTGAGATTTTAGACTGAGAATTACTCAAATCTCAATCGAGTAACTGCCGATAAAACCCATCGAGTTCGCGGGCGAGTGCGGCGTTCGTGTACTGTTTCATGGCGCGATCGTACCCTTTTTTGGATAGATCGGCAGCCAGTTCGGGACTTTCCATCAACTGTCGCAACCGCGATCGCAACTCTTCGACATTTCCTTCTGGAAACACCAACCCCGCCTCGCCAATAACGTGGGGAATTTCTCCCGAGTCCGATCCCACCACCGGAACGCCGCAGGCCATGGCTTCGATTAAAACATGGCCAAATTGTTCTTTCCAACCCACCGCCGTCAGCGTCTTAAATTGATACGTGGTTTCCGAGGGCAGTAACAACACCTGCATGGCATTGATATAGTTGGGAACGGCATCGTGGGGAACGCTTTCGACCCATATCAGGCGATCGCTGACTTCATTCTCTGCGGCCCATTGTTTCAATTGTGCCTCTAACGGCCCGCGTCCAAGTAACATCCATTTCCAGGGCAAATCTCGCAACCCCGCTAGGGCATTTCCCAGGGTCAACAAGCCTTTTTCTTCTACGAAGCGACCCACAAAACCAACAACAAAATCGGTCTCGGCAATTCCCAACTGTTGGCGAAGTTCGGGTTGGGGTTGGGGGGCAAACAAACTTTCATCAACGCCCAATTGGGGGGTAATTTTAATCGGCCCGCGATAGCCGCGATCGCGCAAAATATCGGCTCCGTCGCGGTTGCCAACTACGATCCCATCGCTACGATCGAGATTGTATCCCTCAATTAAGGACACCGGCCATTTTAATTCGTAAGGCAAATTCCACCAGGTGAAAAAGACATTTTTTGCCTTCAGCCCCAACAAGCGGTTTAAGGTAATCAGTTCGGCGTATCCCACCGACTTTGCCCCTTGTTCGACTTGAATCACATCCGGGCGAAAGTCGCGCAGCAAGGGAATAATATCCGCACCAAACGAAAGCAAACCTTGATTGTTCTGGCTAAAATTGGAGACGGGCACCACGCGAAACGAGTCTTCTTCGAGATAAGTCGTTTTGACGGTTTCTTTCTGTACGCCACCCGGTTTCCAGCGTCGGGGAACGACGACGGTAACTTCATTGTCCGGGCGCAATCGAGCTAAGGCGCGAAATTTGTCCCGGTTAAGATCGACAATATAAGTGTGGCTGGCAACAAGAACTTTCATGTTATTAATAAAGTTAGACTGTCCGAAGTTAAAGCAGCAATATCCCCGGTTAACTGAGAAAAACGTAACAATTCGAGTATCTTTAACTTGGTTTCCCCCTCGTAGCGTCCCTCCGGATCGCTACGAACTGTGGACGCTCTGCCTCCAGAATACATGAGGCAGAGACTCTAGAATAGCATTCCCACCGCAGAGTCAGGGAACGAGGGGAAGTCTGGTGTTTCCAACCCAAGTAACTGCTCATTGTTCATTGCTCATTGTTCATTGTTTATTGTTCGTTAGAAGACGCGATCGCGTTCGCATTCTCATCCGCCTCCTCTGGCTTGACCCCCGCTTTGCCACTCTCCTCGAGATACTGTAATGTTTTCAGCAAGCGAATGGCGGCATCGTGGGCTTCTTGGGTGAGTTCGCGCCGTTCTTCTGCCGAATCTACCACATCATCGACTAGCAAATTGAGGAAGCCGAGCATGGGGTTGAGCCGCGTGCGAACTTCGTAAGAGGTGTTCATTAACGTTTCGTTGCGAGCTCGTTGAATGGCATCTTTGCTCTCGATAGAAAACTGCACTTCGTAGAGGCGAGAATACATTCCCCCCTGTGCTAACAGACTGTCGTGAGTGCCGATCTCGACCACTTTTCCCTTATCGAGGACCGCAATGCGATCGGCATTTTGGATCGTCGAGAGACGGTGAGCAATGACTAGGGTCGTGCGATCGCGGCTTAACTCCTCGATCGCCTGTTGTACCAACCGTTCCGAGACCGTATCTAAGGCCGAGGTGGCTTCATCTAATATTAATATTTCGGGGTTGTGCAGCAACGCCCGAGCGATGGCTAAACGCTGTCGCTGTCCTCCCGATAGCATCACCCCGCGATCGCCAATATTCGTATCGAATCCTTGAGGCAACTGAATGATAAACTCGTAAGCATTGGCGCGTTTGGCGGCAGCAATAATATCTTCGTCCTTGGCATTTTCCCGCGCGTAGGCAATATTGTTGCGTACCGAATCGTTAAATAAATAGGTTTCTTGAGACACAATTCCCATGGCCCGGCGTAGAGACTTCAGGTCGTATTCTCGCAAATCGCGACCGTCAACCAATACCCGACCGCCCACCGGATCGTAAAATCGCGGCACCAAATCGGCTAAAGTAGACTTGCCCGATCCCGACGAACCGACTAAGGCCAAGGTTGTCCCTCGAGGTAAAAATAAATCCACACCGCTCAAAACAGTTTCCGAATGTCCGGGATAGTTAAAGCTGACATTTTCAAATTTGATGCCGTCGGTGAGTTTCTTATAGGGAACCGACCCAGATGACATAATCGGCTTATCGTCGCGGCGCAAAAACTCGGCCACAAGGGCAACGCTAGGAGACGAATTAGAAAGTTGGCTGCGAAACCCGTTTAAGCGACCGATATAGGGAAGCAATCGAAATAGAATGACTAAATAGGTGAGCAGAATAGACGACAGGTTTTCCATCTGGCCGGCAAAGAACGCTCGGCCGATGACCACGATCGCCAAAAAGGTTAACACCCCCGATATTTCGTTAATGGGAGCAATAATCGAATAGTTGGCTTGCGATTGAAATTCGGACCGATCGCGAGCGAGAAACAACCGCTCGATCTGTGTATATTCCTCGTCTTCCGTACCCGATGATTTCACTAACCGAATTCCGTAGAGAATCTCGTGCAACTTGCTCGAATAGTTGCGCGAACTCTCCGACAAGTTCTGTCCGTATTTCTTCGATCGCGCTACAAAATACTGATTGACTAAGGCGACCAAGAATAACAGTGCTGTCGAAACCAGGGTCAGCATCCAGGACATGGCCAGCAGCCAAGCTACGAATACCAGAATCACAAAAACGGTGGAAAGCGCCGCAGTTGACGTGCGAATCGCGATCGCCGTGCGCGTCACTTCCATGTTGATGCGGTTGACAATATCGCCAACTTTATTTTTGGCATAAAAATCGATATCCACATCTAACAGAATGTGAATCGCCTCGCGACGAATGGCAATAATTAACTTGCGAGACAGTAGGTTAGAGGCGATGGCATTGGCATATTCAGAGGCATTTTTAAGAATAATGGCAAAGACGATCGTTGCCGTAATTAAAATGGTTCGGTACTCTTCGGGAACCCCATCGAATAGCTCCAGCGCTTTTTTCAGGAACGCCGGGCCGCCTCTCAAGGCGCTATCTTGGCCCAAAAAACTCATCAGCAACGGGACGATCAGCGCAACGCTGATCCCGTTGAAAAACGCTCCGGCAAAACCAAGAACGACCGTCAAACTGACTAAGAGAGGATACTGGCGAGCAAATTTTAACAGGAGGCGTTTTGGAGACATGAAAAATATTAACTCGTATGGGTAAACGAGCTCTCGAACGGAAGCAGGTTCTAGCCGGCCAGTCCCTTCGCTACCCGTTTAAGCGCTTACGAGTCCGATGGCTCTCTCATTACTATATCTCCTTATCGCCAGACTGCCAGCCACGACGACGCACCTGGGGGCCGGGCAAGGTGCGGGTAGCTTGTTTCCGAAGTCATCCACTACACTCGTAGAGTACCCCCCAATGTCCCCTCATGAGCGATTCCACCCTACCTACACCGGAAGCGACCCCCAACGAAGCTCCTCCCAGCTACGTGAAGCTGGCCATGCGGAATATGGTGCGTAAGAAGTTTACGTCGGTGTTCCACTTCTTGCTGACGA
Organism: uncultured cyanobacterium; assembly: GCA_937121005.1. Lineage (GTDB taxonomy): Bacteria > Cyanobacteriota > Cyanobacteriia > Cyanobacteriales > Geitlerinemataceae > CAKZKB01. Next base: position 6,837 of record CAKZKB010000575.1, read on the forward strand.
CGACCGGACTCCTGGCCGTGTTAGTGGGACTCTCTTACCTGACGCGCTAGGGAGTGCGACGTGGAAGTGATTGTCACCTGGGGCGATCGCCTGACCGATCCGCCGCCGATCGCGACGGAAACTTGGCAAGCGTGGTTCGATCGCTGGAGTTCTCTACTCGAAACCGCCAGCGACTCGGAAGTAGGTTTGCGACTCACCGACGACGACGAGATCCGCAGCCTCAACCGCCAATATCGGCATAAAGACGCGCCCACCGATGTTTTGGCCTTTGCCAGCCGCGATGTGGCAGTTCCCAAACTGGCGGAAATGCCGCTATACTTAGGCGATATCGTCATTTCCGTCGAAACGGCCGATCGCCAAGCCAGAGCGCGATCGCACTCGGTCGAAGCAGAATTGGCGTGGCTGGCCGCTCACGGACTATTGCACCTGCTCGGTTGGGATCATCCCGACGAAGCCAGCTTGGGGGCCATGCTCGACGAGCAAGATCGACTCCTCGCCGCGATCGGCAAAGTTCTATCTTTCTAAACTGTTCGACCCCTGTTCGCCATGTCCCAACAACCCGAAACCACTTTTTCCGATGTTGAAACCCGCGAAACTGCGAAGCGATCGCCCTATGCGGCGGCCAACCTGTTCGTGAGTTTCAGGCACGCTTGGGACGGTATCGTTCATGGTTGGATCACGCAGCGTAACTTTCGCTTCGACGTGGCGATCGCTATCGCTGCCATTTTTCTGTCAGTTGTTCTACATTTAACCTTAATTGAAACCACCATTGTCATTCTCACCATCGCCCTAGTGATGGCTTTAGAACTGATTAACACCGCGATCGAAGCCGTCGTCGATTTAACCGTCGGTCACTCCTATCACGACCTAGCCAAAGTGGCCAAAGACTGCGCCGCCGCCGCCGTTCTCGTCGCTGCGATCGCTTCAATCTCGATCGCCTTGGCATTATTCGGGCCGCCTTTTTGGAAATGGGTAATGGGTAATTGGTAGTTGGTAGTTGGTAATTGCTCGTTGTTTGTTGGTAAGGCCTCAGGTATGCTAGGCTAAACGGGTGTAGAAACCCGGTTTCTGAAGGGAGAAACTCGGATTTTGTCCGGCTATAAGCGAGAAACCGGGTTTCTCTGTACCACCTGAATACTTACGTTTATTGTTCATTGCTCATTGCTCATTGAAATGATTGTCGTCATCGATAACTACGATAGTTTTACCTACAACCTCGTGCAATACCTGGGCGAACTCGGCCAGGAATTATCCGTTGCGGCCGACATCCAAGTGTATCGCAACGATCGCGTCACCCTCGAGGAATTGCGTCGCGCCGATCCGGCCGGAATCGTCATTTCTCCCGGCCCCGGACGACCCGAAGATGCCGGAATTTCCCTAGATCTGATTCGCGAACTCGGCCCCCAAATGCCCGTTCTCGGCGTATGTTTGGGACATCAATGTATCGGCCAAGTTTTCGGCGGTAAAATTGTTGCGGCCCCAGAACTCATGCACGGCAAAACTTCTCCCATTCACCACCAAGGACAAGGAGTATTTGCAGGCTTAGACAATCCGTTTACCGCCACGCGCTATCATAGTTTAGTCATCGATCGCGATACCTGTCCCGATGTTCTCGAAATTACGGCCACCACTGAAGACGGGACAATTATGGGCGTTCGCCACCGCCAGTACCCCCACTTACAAGGGGTACAATTTCATCCCGAAAGTATCCTCACCCATTCCGGAAAAACCCTACTCCGCAACTTCTTAACCGCCTTACCCCAATTCGCCACAACTTAGTTTTCCCAGTTACCGATTGCTGACGTTTGTGCGGGAGAAGGAAAAGCCGGAGGTATTGTTCATTGCTCATTGTTCATTGTTCATTGAAATAGCATGAAAAGACGACAAATTTTGCGCTATCTTTCTGCTAGCAGTTTGGGGCTAGCAACAGCCGCGATCGCCGCCAGAAGTTCGGCCCAAACCGCCGAAACCCTCGAAATTGAATACTTCGGCCACACCTGCTTTACCTTTACCACTGGCGACCTGAAAATTTTGGTCAACCCCTTCCGTCCCGGTGGCTGTACCGCCGGGTTTGCGGCCCCGCGAGTGGCGGCCGACTGGGTACTGGTGAGTAGTTTGTTGCTCGATGAAGGAGCCCTAGACGGCTTGGAACGCGATAAGGTACTCTACGAATCAGGCGTGTACGATCTGTTCGATCGCGGCATTCAGTTCCAAGGCATCCGTACCGACCACGATCGCGTTGGCGGTCGGCGGTTCGGCACCAACGTCGCTTGGCGGTGGACGCAGGCGGGTATCAAAATTCTCCACCTCGGCGGTATCGCCGGCCCCCTCACTGACGAACAATTGTTACTCACCGGCCGCCCCGACGTGCTGTTCGTCCCCGTTGGTGGTAGCGCCAAGGCGTACAATGCTCGAGAGGCTCGAGACGCGATCGCCCGGTTGCGGCCCAAAATTGTCGTCCCCACCCACTACCGCACTGCCGCCGCCGACGACACCTGCGAGATCGATCCGTTAGAAGCATTTCTGGCGGTCATGGAAGGAACCCCCGTTCGTCGTACCGGGACAACCCTAACATTAACCGAAGCGGACATTCCCAGTAGCGGGACGATCGTCCACGTTTTTTCACCACCGGTTTAAATGGAAGCGGAGACAAGGGGACAAGGGGACAAGGGGACAAGGGGAGACATCAATATTCATCCTTCCTACTTCATCCCTAATACCTAAAACCTAATCCCTAATACCTACTTCCTCATACCTCATACCTCAACATGGAACAACACCGCCAGCGTCGAGAAAAGTTAATGTCTAAAATTGGGTCGGGGACGGCCATTTTTCGCAGCGCCCCGACTGCGGTCATGCACAACGATGTCGAGTATAATTTTCGCCAAGATAGCGATTTTTTCTATTTGACCGGGTTTGACGAACCGGAGGCGGTAGCGGTTCTCGCACCGCACCACGAAGAACATCAATTTGTGCTGTTCGTGCGCCCTAAAGATTTAGCAAAAGAAACCTGGTCGGGGTTGCGATCGGGGGTAGATTTAGCTAAGGAAAAATATGGCGCTGACGAAGCCTATCCGATTAACGAACTGGATGAAAAGTTACCGCTTTATTTAAATAAAGCCGATCGCATTTACTATCACTTCGGCCGCGATCGCGGTTTCGATGCCAAAATTTTAGCCCATTGGCAAAGACAGTTAAAACAGTATCCCAAACGGGGAACCGGGCCGATCGCGATCGAGGATGCCAATATGTTACTCTGGCCGTTGCGATCGATTAAAGAACCCGAAGAATTAAACTTGATGCGTCGCGCTGTCGAACTGGCAGTGGAAGCGCACAATTTGGCACGAGAAATGGCTGCACCGGGTCGCTACGAATACGAAATCCAAGCGGAAATGGAGCGCATTTTTAGGCTCAATGGTGGTAGTCCCGCCTATCCCAGTATTGTCGCTTCTGGCGAGAATGCTTGTATTTTACACTACGTGGAGAATACTCGACAGATGCAAGCAGGGGATTTGCTCTTAATTGATGCCGGATGCTGCTACAATTATTATAACTCAGATATTACCCGCACCTTTGCTGTTGGCGGACAGATGAGCGCAGAACAGAAAACGATTTACGAGATCGTTTTAGAAGCACAAAAACAAGCGATCGCGCAAGTGAAATCCGGTAATGCTTACAACCTCAATCACGATGCGGCGGTACGGACGATCGTCGAAGGGTTGATGGATCTCGGTTTGCTGCAAGGGGACATCGAAGAGATAATCAAAGAAGAGAAATACAAACCCTTTTATATGCACCGCACCGGGCATTGGTTGGGGTTAGACGTACACGATCCCGGCCCCTATAAGATCGCAGAAGACAGTTGGCATATTTTACAACCGGGACAAGTGCTGACGATCGAGCCGGGAATTTACATTTCTCCCCATCTTAAACCGGCCGAAGACCAACCGGAAATTCCCGATCGCTGGCAAGGAATTGGCGTTCGCATTGAAGACGACGTTCTCGTCACTGTAGAAGGGTGCGAGGTGTTGACTGCGGGAGTACCAAAGGAGTTGTAAACCTAACGTGAGGACATGGAACTTACGTTAAACTGGTGTAGAAAACGGTTTCTTGATGATAGAAGGAAATTGAGTTTAGGGCGATCCAAATATAGAGGCGATACCCCTACTGAAAACCGACGATCGGCACGATTAAGCGACTGACCACGCGCCCGTCATCGACGCGATAAAAGTCAAATTTGCCACCCATTTTTAGCATCAATTGCTGGCAAAGATGCAGGTACAATCCCGGCGGTCGATCGAGAGGAGAATAGGCCAGTAAATCGGCATGGCGACCCGTTTTTAAGTCAGCGAGTATGCGACGATCGACTTTAGCGCGATCGGTAATTGACAACTCTAAATATTGCGGTAGCTGAGCGGGATCGGCCGATTCGATGGGACGATACCAAATATCGATGCGACCGTTTTTGGGCGATCGCGCGATCGCGTTTAACAGCAACTCGTAGAGCACCAATTCTAACTTGACGCGATCGGCGCGAATGGTAACGTTGCCTTCTCGATGCACTTGTATCCAGATTTGGCGCTGTTTGAGAAGCGGATCGGCCCGTTCTAGGATATGTTTGATGGGACTGGCAACCGAAAGCGGTTCCAGGTTTAGGGTCAGATCCCACTGCTCTTTACGCACCAAATGGTTTAAACCTTCTAAAGAAAGGGTCAGTTGGCGCAAAATTTGTTGGTAGTGAGTTTGCTGGAGCGATTGCTGCGCCCCACTAATGCCGCTTGTTTCCAGTAGTTTGTCTAACTGGGTTAACTGTTTGACCCCGATCGTCATCGATCGCGACAGAGTTTCGAGGCGACGTTGTTTGTACCAGTTGAGCCGTTCGAGTTTCGTGCGTCGGGAATACAAACTGTTAGCAATGATCCGATCGCGCCGCGATCGCGCCAACTGTCCCACCAACAATCCCAACACATCCAAATAGCGATCGGGCCAGTAGCGATCGGCAACATCTCCTACCAATACGACCCCCGTCGGTTGGTGTTCCGGGGCCGTATGTAGTGCCAACAATCGTACCGTCTCGATATCCGTATTCCCGATCCAGCGTTGCGTATCGAGGGGCAGTTCCCGCACCGGATAGGGGCCGACGATTCCCGGAGTGGCGATCGCTTCGGCCATAATGGCATCCTTCGTCCAAGGAATGGCAGTGCGCGGGTTAAGGTCAAAACGGGCATCGCTGGCCACCGTCGCCAGCAGTCGCGCCTCGGGCTGGCCCCCTTTCCAACCGATGAGGGCCACCAGGGGCACCTCCAGGGTTTTGGCAATTTGCTCTAGGGCGAGGCGCTCGATTTCCGGTACGGAGTCGGTTTGCTGCAACCCCGATAGCCCCCATTGCAGCATTTGCAGCATTTCAGTGGTGCGATCGTTCTCGCCCTGTAACTGCCATTGGTGCAGCAACAGACCAATTTGCTGGGCCACCACCCGCACGAGAATGGTTTCGGCCCGACTCCAGGCCCGAGGTGCTTCGTGACCCACCACCAGCAACCCTTCTAGGGTGTTGCCAATGGAGGTATGGCACATGACCACCGATCGCACGCCTGCCCCCCAAAATACGGTCTGCCAGCGCACGAAGGGGACATCGCCGAAGGGGCCGACCGACTCTTCCGACCAGTTTTCCACCGCGATCGCCTCGGAACTCTCCTCAATGTGCTGCCAGTCTTCTGGAGACAGAGGCGGTAGGGGACTGGCCACAGGGCGGCGGTTGGGGGAATGGTGTTGGTGGGCGATTTCAAACTGGTTGAGATCTGGATTGTACAGCAGGATCCAACAGCGTTCGGCCGCCAGGCGATCGCACAGCAACATCCCGCACTGTTCGAGGGCATTTTGCCAGTCTTCGCTGGTGGTGATGGCATGGGTGAGGCCCGCCATGAGGACGCGATCGAGTTTTTCTTGCTTGATGGTGGCTTCCATTTCTGAGAGGGGAACGCTCAACCCCACCAACTCGGCGGCCCCGAGCAAAAACTGTTTCTCCTCTTCGTTCCAGATCCGAGGTTCCGTCCCTTCAACCGCCAGGAACCCCAGGAGTTCGCCGCTACTGATAATGGGGGCTGCAAGGAGCGATCGCGCCTTAATTTGGGCCATCAACCGGGCGGTGTCGTCGGCTTTCAACGACGAATGGGCCTCGCCAATGGAAACGATTTTGTTGGCTTGCAAGGCTTGGTAAAATTTACTCACTTCCCGGACGGTGATGCCCGTGGCCGCATCTTTCCCATTGTCAAACCCCCGCTTGCCCGTGCGGTTGCCTACCCGCCGCCAGAAATAGCGCCCTTCTTGCTCGAACCAATAAATATTGGTGCGGCTGGGGACGAGGAAGCGATGGGTGCGATCGACCACCACTTCCAAACAGTAGTCGAGATTGTTAACTGTGGAGCCATCTAAGGTAGACTGCGATCGCAAATCGGATAAAATCGCCAGTAGCGGTTCGTGGGGGCGCTTGGCTTGCTGGCGCTGCCACTCTTCCTCGATTTGGAACAAGGCCGTTCCTAACTCTCCCAGGACGATCGACAGTTGGGCTTTTTCGTCCGGTTTCGGCGCTTCTCCCCATTTGTGGGAACCGAGTAAAGCAATGCCCAAACAGCGGTCTTTGTAGAGAATCGGGAAAATGGTCGTGCCTTGAACGCCGCAGTCCCGAGCCACTTTTTGCCATTCCCCGGCGCGGGTTTCTTCGCGCAAGTCGGGCACGCGCAAGGGACGCTGTTGGATCGTCACCTGTTCCATCAAATCGCCGGGGTTGAGGGCAAATTGTTGGTGCAAAAACTTGTCTTTCCCCTCGGGGGCTGCACCGCCTTTGCCGTACAAGCGATGTTCGCGGCGATCGTACAGCCCGATCCAGATCAGGCGATAGCCGATTTCTTGTTGTAAGTAACTAACCGTCGTATCGATGAGTACGTCTACATTTTCTTCCTCCCGCAATGTTTGCAGCGTTCGCCCCAAGGCAACCAATTGTTGCCCGTATGGGGTCGTGTCTTTCGCAAAACTGGCCGTTTGCGCTTGAGTTTTAGTGCGAGAGTAAGTCATTCGCTTCGCTCCAATGCAAAATTAAAAATTAAAAATTAAAAATTATGGATTTCTATCGCAACGTCCTCCGTCCTTTAATTTTCGCGACACCGATCGAGCCGGAATGGTGGCATCGATGCGCGATCGCGTTGCTGGCGACACTGGAAAATGAGTATCCGAGTGGGGTTAACCATTGGCTGCGATCGCGTTTGGAAGTGACCGACGATCGCCTGTCCCAAACCCTATGGGGGATCGAGTTTCCCAACCCCGTTGGTTTGGCGGCGGGATTCGACAAGGATGGAGAAGCGGCCGGGATCTGGGGCGATCTGGGGTTTGGGTTTGCCGAACTGGGAACCGCCACTTGGCATCCCCAACCGGGAAATCCGCGCCCGAGGCTGTTTCGGTTGCCGCGCGATCGCGCTGTACTCAACCGGATGGGGTTTAATAATAATGGGGCCAGGCAGATGGCGGCCCACCTAGACGGTCGATCGCCTTCGATCCCGATCGGTATTAACATTGGTAAGTCCAAGATTACGCCGCTTGTAGATGCCCCTGCGGATTATCTGGACAGTTTCCGCACCCTCGCTGGGGTGGGTGATTATTTCGTCGTGAACGTTTCTTCCCCCAATACGCCGGGCCTGCGATCGCTGCAAGCCCCAGCGCAACTCGAACCGATTTTCGACACCCTGCAACGCGAGAATACTCGACATACGCCCATTTTAGTCAAAATTGCGCCGGATTTAGCAATCGATGATGTTGCCTCTGTCGTCGATTTGGCGCGAAACTACGAGCTAGCGGGCGTTATCGCCACCAATACCACGATTTCTCGTGCCGGACTCCAGACCAAAATCCTCCCTCGGACGGGTAAGCCGATCGCGGAGGAAGCCGGGGGAATTAGCGGCGTACCGTTGCGATCGCCGTCTACTGAGATGATTCGCTTTATCTGGCAGCATACCAACGGCGAGTTTCCCATCGTCGGTGTGGGGGGAATTTTTTCGGCCGAGGATGCTTGGGAGAAAATTACCGCCGGGGCCAGTTTAGTCCAGCTTTACACGGGGTGGATTTACGAGGGGCCGTTTGTGGTCAGCCGGATCTTGGCAGGGTTGTTACAAAAGATGGCGGAATCGGGCTGCGATCGGCTTTCCGATGCCGTAGGATTGGCACACTCGAAGTAGTGGAGAAGGGGCGATCGCGTCGATTGCAAGACCTTTGGCGAAGGACTAATCATGACATTAAATGTAAATTTTTATAACAAATTCGCCCAATAGACGTAAAAAAAGCGTTTTTGAGAAGATAGATCTTAGGGAGACTATAATCAACGAGTATTTGAAATTTATAAATCAACTCAGTTGACACAACACTTCCAGATCGAGTAGAATGTCTGTCAACTCAAATTGTCGATCTGAACTATGTCTAGTTACAATTCTTACTTGGAAACAAAGCTGAAGCGACTATACGGTCGTCTTGGTGAAGATGACGATCTGCTCGATCGAATCATCACTTCGTTAAGCACTGAAACACATCCTATGCGTTCTAAAGAGTACGAGCGCGAACAAAAGAAAGTTGAGGAAAGAATTAAAGAAACTGAACAAGAGGTACAAGAAGTCAAGCAAAAACTGGCAGCTTCCCAAGAACAGGAGGAAGATGTCAACATTGTACGCGAGCTAAAAAAGATTGACGATCGAACCTGGGGGGGGGACAAGCAAGGCTAGAACGCTGACTGTACGAGGAGTGCAGCCCTTTTG
>CAKZKB010000576.1 GCA_937121005.1 uncultured cyanobacterium
GAACCGCCAATATTCAGGGTAGCATTTTCTCCAAAAATAATCCCGTTGGGATTGAGCAAAAACAGATTTGCCGTTCCTTGCGCCTCAAGAAGTCCGTCAATTTGAGAAATAGAATCACCCGTAACTCGACTAAAAATGTTGTGCACGTCCGCAGCATTAACAAATGTTGCCGAACCGCTTGTGGGAATGGAAAACTCGCTGAAGCTATGGAATAGGTTATCGCCGACGCGACTGCCTGCGGTGATGGTAAAATTCAAATTGTCGGGCGTGGCGACATCGCTAGGCAATGTTCCATCAGGAACAATTTGCCCGATTGCTACCTGGGGCAATATTGTCCCCAATAGTACAGTATAAAACCCGATAAACCGTTTCATTTTTTTAAACCTACCAGCTAACAGGGCTGGACAGATGCACGAGATAGTTAAATATTGTTACAGATAGAGCAAAAGGTGTTTCCTCAGCGCTCTTACTTTCGATTATAGCAGTTCGGTGCAATCTATGAAAAGTTATATTTTTGACGATCGCCGAGTTCGCCGTCAATTCCCTCGAGCGCCAAAGAGGGATCTGACGATCGATCGGATCCCTCCTTAAACAAGCGTGGAAATTAGGAATGAATGCTCACTTTGTTCCATGCTGTACCCATTTTAGACTTTCTTATGATATACACTCTCTCTACCAGCAGATTACCCAAGGAAGGAACGGAATTGGAGTGCACGGTGCTTGCGGCGAGAACGTGCTTACCGATGTTGCAGAATTATTTGTCACTAGGGCTTGACTTTCCGTTTCGATCGCGGTATCTTTAGTTTCAATGGGAGAAGTGGAAGCACCGAGAGCTAACACAGCAGCAGTGGAGACAATTAAAGCAGCTTTATTAAGTTTCATGGCTCATTTCCTCAAGGCAGTTGGTTGGTTCGCTATATTTCCAATCTAACTACCCTGACTGGAATAGTCCAAGAGATCGATCGCCCTTTCTTCGTGTTCGCGATCGTCTATAGGTGGGATTTCCTCTTGCAAGAAATTCCTAAGTTTTCCAATCCGTCATGTTTTAACCTCCGCAGAAACGGCGAAATCGGGCTGATTTTGCTGTTTTCATGTGGCAATGTAGCGATCGTCACACTGCGGTATTCTGCCATACTCGCCTTTTGATATCAGAGTTGTAGTATTTTGTCAACCGTAATTTGGCTGAAAAAAATCTTGAAGTTCGCGATCGGGGCTGAAAACAGGCCCCAGGCACTCAGGTATACTAGGCTAAACGGGTGTAGAAACCCGGTTTCTCGCTTATAGCCGGACAAAATCCGAGTTTCTCCCTTTAGAAACCGGGTTTCTCTGTACCACCTGAATACTGACGGCTCGCCTATACTGGAAAGCAGAAGTTACCCACTCCAGACAAAATGGTAGTCGAGATCCCCTATCAACTGAGACAGTGGACGGTAGAGGAATACCACCGCTTAGCCGAAATAGGTGTTTTCGACCCTCAAGAACGGGTGGAGTTGCTGGACGGACAAATTATTTTAATGAGTACCAAAGGAACAGCGTACGCTTGCGCCAACCGACGTGCAGATAAACGATTTCGGCAACTGTTGGGCGATCGCGTTGAAGTGTGCATCCAAGATCCGGTTCAGTTAAGCGATCGCGCCGAACCCGAACCCGATATCGCAATTGTCAAACGCGATCGCTTTGAATATGCCAACCGCCACCCCAACCCATCCGATGTATTGTTAATTGTAGAAATTGCCGACACGACGCTAAAATACGATCGCGAGATTAAAGCGATCGCCTACGCACGGGCTGGTATTGGCGAATACTGGATACTCGATGTAGTCGATCGCCGCTTGCTAGTGTTTCGCCAACCCACTCCCAACGGATACCAACAGCAAACAATTGTATCGGAAACCGAATCGCCAACGCTCCTACAATTTCCCAATGCGACGATCGCGGTCAGCCAACTATTACCCCCGATTTAAATCTCGATACCGATCGCGCCTTGATTTTGCGCTACACTTTGTAAATATCGAGTGCGTTTCGGAGATTGTCCCCCGTGAAACTTCACCTCCTCGCCACTGTCACTTTAGGCGCGATCGCCCTATCGTTCCCTGCTGCGGCTGAAAACCTCTCCCACGTCCAACGGTTGCTGTCGGAAAACGAGTGTCCCAACTGCGATCTCAGCAGCGCCGGTCTCACCTACTCCCGCCTCGCTGGGGCCAACTTGCAGGGGGCCAACTTGGTACGGGCCAACCTTTCCCAAGCCGATCTCACCGGGGCCGACTTGCGCGGGGCTAACCTCACAGGTGCGTCCCTATCGGAAGCCATTTTGATCGGTGCGGATCTGCGCGGGGCCAACCTGACGGGAGTCGATATGCGCTGGGCCTATTTAACGGACGTGCAACTCGAAGATGCCGATTTGACTGGGGTGAATTTGCGCCACGCCCGAGGCATTCCGGCTGATATTGTCGAACCCATGCAACTGTTTTTGTGGGGGAACGACGAAGCCGAACGGGGCAATTTTCCGCGAGCGATTTCTTATTACAATCAGGCTTTATCCCTGAACTCGGATTTGGCGGCTGTGTATTTGGCGCGGGCGATCTCTTACAATCGCATGGGCGATACCAATGAAGCGTTAGCCGATGCGAACTACGCGGCGGAACTGTTTTTTGCCGAAGGCGACGAGACCGGATTTCAAATGTCAGAACAGTTTATTGCCGCAGTTGAATTCGATCTGGAAATGGATCGAGAACGCCGAGAAAATCCAGGTGGAAATGGCAACCTAATGAATGTCATCGGTGGGTTGGCAAGTTTATTTTTACAAGGTTTCTTCTAATATGCAAGCTGCCTTACTTTACGGACAAGAAGATCTGCGCTTGGAAACCGTGGCCGATCCGGTTCCCAATGCGGGAGAAGTGGTTCTAAAAGTGCGATCGGCGACGACTTGCGGCACGGATCTAAAAGTGTGGCGGCGCGGTAGCCATGCCAAAATGCTAACATTACCGACGTTGTTCGGTCACGAAGCAGCCGGGGAAATTGTGGCGATCGGAGAAGGGGTGACAAATTGGCAAATTGGCGATCGCGTTGTTGCCAACAATAGCGCCCCTTGTTTCGACTGTTTTTACTGCGATCGCCAAGCCTTTTCTTTATGCGAAAATTTGACTTGGAATAACGGCACGTTTGCTGAATATTTAAAGGTTCCAGAGGCGATCGTCCGGCACAATTTGTTAAGAATACCCGAAGGAACGCCGGACGAATTGGCATCGCTGACCGAACCTCTGGCTTGCGTTTTGCATGGCGCGTCCCGATCGCAGGTACGAAAAGGCGATCGCGTTGTTGTCCTCGGTGATGGGGCGATCGGCTTGATGTTTGTGGCGGTTTTAGTCCACCATTATCGCGCCAAAGTTATCCTGGTTGGGGGACGAGACGATCGCCTAGAAATTGGAAAACAATTTGGGGCAGATTCTATATTTAACTACCGCAAATTGACGGCAAAACTGCCTGAAATCGTGCGAGACTTAACTGAGGGACGCGGTGCGGATGCAGTCATCGAAGCGACAGGCGTACCGCAAACCTGGGAAACAGCGATCGCTTGCGCTCGACCCGGTGCGACTGTTAATCTATTTGGAGGTTGTCCTCGAGATACAAATATCTCTGTGGCAACCGAACCCTTGCATTACAGCGAACTAACCATTAAAGGCGTATTTCACAATACCCCCGGTTTCGTCCGCGAAGCCTTACAATTGTTGGCAAGCGGCACGATTCAATTTGAGTGGTTGTTAAGCGATCGCCGGCCGTTAAAAGACCTCGAAACTGCTTTTCGCGATATGGGTCAGCGCAAAGCAATTAAAGTGGCGATCGACTGTTCTGGTTAGATCGTATCGGGATCGATTCCGGCTTCTAAGAGTTTTTCTCGCAAGCGATCGGCACGTTGTTTTTCTTGTTCGGCGCGCCGTGTTTCCTGTTCTGCCAGTTCTCGCCCCCAGAGTAACAGATTACCATCCGCATCCCACCACCGCAACCAAGCACCAGAACGATTAAAATTCTCGCCGTACCAAACACCGAGAAACAGATCGACTCCGGCGATCCAATAGCGGCCATTTTCATCAGGCGAATCCAGGACGTAGCGACCGTTTTCATTTAGATGATAAACTTCTAAAACCTCCGTTTCGATATCGAAAATGGTATAGAAAGGAACTCGCAGCACTTGTTCGTAGAAAAACCATTTTCCTGGCGGATAAGTTGGCTTAACCGAATACTCCTCCCCTTCGGTATTAGAGAGAAACTCCATGACGATCGCCGGGATCGCACCTTGCAGTTGAGGCGTGTAGCTGCGAACTACATCAGTTTTGGGAACCCGCAGTTCCTGGATAAACGCCCAGTCGGGGCCTTTTACCACCAAGCGATTGTTGAGGGTGGCGCAAATGGCATAATTCGTTGTTGTCAGGGTGCGATCGTCGAGGTATCCGGCGCAATTGAGGGCTTCAGTTAGCGCCGCAGCGAGGACGGGTTGGTTAATATTATCCACAGGATCGTCGGGCAAAACATAATCGTCGGGAAGCCGTTCCCAGGATACCGTAAAGCCGGAAGCAGTGACAGTCATATCAATTTTGGATTTTAGATTTTAGATTTTAGATTTCCCCTCGTTCCCTGGCTCTGCGGTGGGAATGCTATTCTAGAGGCTCTGCCTCGTATATTCTGGAGGCGGAGCCTCCATATTACATTGCGTCCCAGAGGAACGCAACGAGGGGGAAACTAAGAGATTTATCAAGGCGATGTCCTGAGCTTGTCGAAGGAGGGGTTAGGGGGGATCTCCTGAATCCTTAACGGTCATAGTTCGATCGTCGGAAGTCTTTTTTCTATTCTAGCTCCATTTCGGTACGAATTGCCGTTCCCGATCGCGCCAAATTGCGCTAGGGTAGGAAAGAACGAAATGCCAGATACGACGGGAACGACGATCGATGCTTGAAACTCTTTCTTCTAGCGAACGCCAAGCGCCAGCAACCGACAACGGAATTTCTCCCCACGCCTTCGATCGCCGCCATATTGGCCCCAACGCCACCGAAATCGAAAAAATGCTGTCGGTGTTGGGACTCTCTAGCATGGAAGAACTGGTCGATCGCGCCGTTCCCAAAGCCATTCGATCGCGCCAACCGTTACAACTTCCCCCCGCCAAAACCGAGTCGCAAGTGTTGTCGCAACTCAAAGCGATCGCGGGTAAAAATCAAGTCTTTCGTTCTTTTATGGGCATGGGTTACGCCGATTGTATCGTGCCGCCGCCCATTCAGCGCCATTTATTAGAAAATGCTGGATGGTACACTGCTTATACTCCCTATCAAGCGGAAATTGCCCAAGGTCGTTTGGAAGCGTTGCTGAATTTCCAAACAATGGTTATCGATTTGACGGGGTTAGATATTGCTAACGCTTCTTTACTCGACGAAGCCACTGCGGCCGCCGAAGCCATGAGTTTGAGTTACGGCGCGTGTAAAAATAAAGATGCCAATGCCTTTTTTGTGGCGAAAGACTGTCACCCGCAAACGATCGACGTGGTAAAAACTCGCGCCAACCCGTTAGGAATTGATATTGTCGTCGGCGACTGGCGAAACTTTGAGGTCGATCGTCCCTTTTTTGGGGCGTTGTTACAGTATCCCACAACCGATGGTAAAGTTTGCGACTACAGCAAGTTTATCGAACAAATTCACCAACAAAAAGGACTCGTTACTGTCGCCGCCGATCTTCTCAGTTTAGCACTTCTCAAACCCCCTGGCGAGTTCGGAGCCGATATTGCAGTTGGCAACACGCAACGCTTCGGCGTACCGTTAGGATATGGCGGCCCCCATGCGGCTTATTTTGCCACGAAAGAAGCCTACAAGCGGCAAATTCCCGGTCGCATTGTGGGTGTTTCTAAAGATAGTTCCGGCAACCCTGCTTATCGCTTGGCACTGCAAACGCGAGAACAACATATCCGCCGCGAAAAAGCGACGAGTAACATCTGTACGGCGCAAGTCTTGTTAGCGGTAATGGCATCGATGTATGCAGTGTATCACGGCCCGGATGGCATTGGCGCGATCGCCCGACAAGTGCATCAGTTAACAGTTATTTTAGCTGAAGGATTGCAGCGTTTGGGATACGATATTGGTGGCGATCGCTTCTTTGATACCCTGCGCGTCGATGCGGGAGAGAAAACCGATAAAATCCTAGCCCGCGCTGAAGCCAATTTTATCAATTTGCGGCGTTTTGCAGATGGGGCGATCGGCATCAGTTTAGACGAAGCGACCACAGAGAAAGATATTATCGACCTGTGGCAGATCTTCGCCGAATCGGATTCGTTGTCTTTTCAATTTGAAGAGATACAAAACTCTATTGACTCTTCAGCCTTCAGCCTTCAGCCTTCATCCTTCTCCCGTACCACATCGTATCTCACCGAACCCGTCTTCAATCGCTACCACTCCGAAACCGAACTGCTGCGCTATCTCTATCGGCTGCAACAAAAAGATCTCTCTTTGACGAGTTCCATGATTCCCTTGGGATCGTGCACGATGAAGCTAAATGCCGCAGTGGAGATGATGCCCGTTACTTGGCCAGAATTCGGTAAAATCCATCCGTTCGCGCCTGTATCGCAAACCCAAGGCTATCAAATTCTATTTAAGCAATTGGAAAACTGGCTGGCAGAAATTACCGGATTTGCAGCCGTTTCTTTGCAACCCAACGCCGGATCCCAAGGCGAATATGCGGGATTGCAAGTCATCCGCGCTTACCACGAAAGTCGTGGCGAAGCACATCGCAATATTTGCTTGATTCCCGAATCCGCACATGGAACCAATCCCGCTAGTGCGGTGATGTGCGGCTTAAAAGTGGTGGCGGTGAAATGTGACGACAATGGTAACATTGACATCGCCGATCTGAAAGCCAAAGCGGAGAAACACGCCGATAAATTAGCGGCGATTATGGTCACGTATCCGTCCACTCATGGCGTATTTGAAGAGGGAATTATTGACATCTGCGCGATCGTCCACGATAATGGCGGTCAAGTGTATTTAGATGGAGCCAATCTCAACGCCCAAGTGGGGTTATGTCGTCCCGGTGATTACGGTGCGGATGTCTGTCATTTGAACCTGCACAAAACCTTTTGCATTCCTCACGGTGGTGGCGGGCCGGGAATGGGGCCGATCGGGGTTGTATCTCATTTATCGCCTTTTTTACCGGGTCATTGTATCGTCGATCCGCAGCGAAATGGTAAGGGAGGAAACGAGGCTAAATCGATTGGC
Organism: uncultured cyanobacterium; assembly: GCA_937121005.1. Taxonomy (GTDB): domain Bacteria; phylum Cyanobacteriota; class Cyanobacteriia; order Cyanobacteriales; family Geitlerinemataceae; genus CAKZKB01. Next base: position 7,251 of record CAKZKB010000576.1, read on the forward strand.
GCGATCGCGGCTGCACCCTGGGGAAGTCCGAGTATTTTACCCATTTCCTGGGCCTACATTGCTGCAATGGGAACCGAAGGATTAACGCAAGCGAGTCGGGTCGCGATTTTGAATGCTAATTATATTGCCGCTCGCTTAGAACCCCATTATCCAGTATTGTATAAAGGCAAGTCTGGTTTGGTGGCCCACGAGTGTATTTTAGACCTGCGATCGCTGAAAAAATCAGCCGATGTTACTGTCGAAGACATCGCCAAGCGACTGATGGATTACGGATTTCACGCGCCGACGGTTTCCTGGCCCGTTGCGGGTACAATGATGGTAGAACCGACCGAAAGCGAGTCGCAAGCGGAACTCGATCGCTTCTGCGAGGCGATGATTTCCATTCGCCAAGAGATCGCAGAAATTGAGTCGGGAAAAGTCGATCGCGACAACAACTTGCTCAAAAATGCACCCCACACCGCCGAAGTTCTGCTAGACTCGAATTGGGATCGTCCTTACCCTCGCGAACGTGCCGCTTACCCCACCCAATGGACGCGGGAAAGCAAATTCTGGCCGCCTGTGGGTCGCATCGACAATGCTTACGGCGATCGCAATTTAGTCTGTTCGTGCGAAGGGATGGAAAACTATCGCTAGTAGAGTTGCCGAACGATACCCGAATGTCCTATAATGTTTCCCATCGGTTCGTACTGACCGCCTAAATGTCTGCTCAGGAATTCCTCAACGATCGCGTAGAAATGCAGTCGGTTCGGAGGACGCACGAAACCGTGACCTTCGTCAGTATAAAGCACGTATTCGACAGGTTTTCCGGCTTGCTTCATGGCTTCGACAATCTGTTCGCTTTCGGCTTGTTTGACGCGAGGATCGTTTGCGCCTTGGCCGATAAGAAGTGGTTTTTGAATGCGATCGCAGAAAAATAACGGCGATCGCGATCTTAAAAACTCTTCTTCGGTTTCTAAATTGCCCATGCGGTGGTAAAATATTGCTAGCCGCGAACTCCAGTAGGGAGGAATGGTTCGTAACAGCGTTATCAAATTACTCGGCCCCACAATATCTACGCCGCAAGCAAACACTTCCGGCGTAAATGTTAGTCCCACCAACGCCGCGTAACCGCCGTAAGATGTCCCCATAATGGCAATGCGATGGCGATCGCTAATTCCTTGAATGACGATCCACTCGACTGCATCAATGAGATCGTCGTGCATTTTGGCGGCCCATTCTCGATTTCCAGCGTTCAAAAATGCTTTTCCATAACCTTCAGAACCGCGAAAGTTGACCTGTAAAACCGCATAACCCCGGTTCGCCAACCATTGTACTCTAGAATTATACCCCCAAGTATCGCGAGACCAGGGGCCGCCATGAACCAGTAACACGGTGGGAACCGGAGTTTCTCCGCCAGTGGGTAAGGTTAAATATCCCTCGATCGTCAGTCCGTCGCGAGACTCAAAGGCGATCGCTTCCATGGGAACCAAGGGTAAATCTTCGAGTTCGGGTCGATGGCTAAACAGTAATTTTGGGGTTTGCGTCGCGCGATCGTAAGTATAGTAATAAACCGGGCCGTCATCGGTAACATAGGCGACTAACCAGGTGGTATCTTCGAGATCGCGACTGACAACGGAGAACTCGCCGCGACGCAATTGCTGTAAGATCTCGAAGTCAGGGGCAATATCTTCATCTAAAACTTGCCATTCTAGCTTATCTCGATAGATGCCAACTGCCTGTACTTTACGAGTCACAGGGTGGACGAAAACGCGATCGAGATCGTAGCGATCGTCGGTAGCGATAACTGTCTCCTCTCGCGTTTTTATATCCAATGCTACCAAGTGTTTGGTATTGGCTTCGTAGTTGTCAATGAGATATAAAATATTGCCATCGGCAGAGAAATGACTGATATATCCGTTGTCATCCGGTTCCCAATGTCGCCAGATATCCCAGGGAGAATCAACCGTTTCTCGCACTAATAAATCGGAACCACCATCGCTTTGAGTCGCGATCGCGGCTCGGATATTT
>CAKZKB010000577.1 GCA_937121005.1 uncultured cyanobacterium
TTGGTGGCGAGGGAGAGGGCAATCGAGTATTCCTAACATCGCAAACGGGCGATCGAATGAGTACGAACGATCGTCGGGGGGATCCCGTCTTCAGCCATCAGTATTCATCTTCATCGCGCAACCAATCAACAATATCAGGATGACAACGCTTTATTTCATTAAGAAGGGATCGATCCTCTTCGAGAAAGTATGCCTCAATCCATTTGTTGAAATCATCGGTTGCAGTTGATTTGCCTGACTGCTGTTGCACGCATTCCATCCGCACTACTTCAAAAGTTGAGCAATTTATAGCGATAATAATGGCGTGCGCGTAATCATCCTCATCAGCTACTAGATGCACAATTTCGAGAGAACGAATATCTTCATACTTAGAATCTTGGTTCTCATCTGTATTTAAAAAAGTTTCCTGGTAGTAGGCAAAAGGTAATCCCCCCAGCTTATATGACTGGTACAAAACAAGTTTGCCTGCATTTTCAAAGCAGCGAGCGTAAATTTCGGGGTCTGTGACACAATACATGATATAGTCTCCGAATTTTTTAGTATTTTACATTTTCGCCATTGTCGTTAGGCTTCCTACCCGCCTCGGTATCGCATGGATGCGTTCGCGAAGCGTCTCGGAACGAGAATCGCCCCCGATAGGGTTTGTCCCGGCGCATTTGTCCACTTCAATTCCGACTCGCATCGGGGCGCACCGACAGCACTAAACTCTCTGGAATCCGTAGGGGTTCCCCGGCTCTTTTTCCCTCGCAAATACAATCGTATTCTGAGGCGAACGCATCCCATTTGTGGGAGATAACTGTAACCGTCTCTCCCCAGTATTGAAAGATTGAGCCAATGGGATAAAGCGGCTCTCGATCTGGATTAAGCTGCATTGTCGGTTTCCTCTTTGGTTAAAGATATATCCTCTGTAATCTGTCGCGTATCGCCCCGGCGATGGTAGGGAGACAATCCCCACTGTTTGTTAATCTCTTTATGCCCTCCCAACTCGTTTAGGGCAACATTAGCAGCCCGCAATCCCACTTTCCCAACATCGGCAACAGTACGGCTCGAAATGTACCAGCGATCGTCTGGTGATTTCTGTTGGTTGTTGTACTCAATGATAGCGGCGATCGCTCGTTTAGCCAACTCCTCGCCGCGTCCTTTAATGCGGAGATATTCCTTGTTCTCCATCAACTCTTGAGTGGAGACTTTGGAGAGGTCTTGCTGGTTTTTCTCGGCGTTAGAAATGATGTTGCGGGCGTAGTACAACTCAGCCGCTTTACGGAACTCCTCGCGACTCATGCCTTTGTAGTCCATCGCCGTGCGGATGGCGGTCGCCTCATCGTCCGTATAGTCAGGTTCGATGGAGACGGCTGCGGGCTTTGTCGGCTCACCATTGGCGCTAACGGTATCGCTATCGCTACTAACGGCATCAATAAGCATTTGCTTGGCTTTATCGGTAAGCCCCTGCTGTTCTAGCTTTTCCCAGTAGCGATCGCGTTCGGTTTCCGGCTCCCCAACGAACAAGAAATTCATCACAAACGGCTGCTCGCTAACGTCATCGCCGCGACCGGAAAACCCCAAATAGGAGGGGCAACTTGCACCGTCTAAGGCGGCTAGGGTCGCTTTGCGGATGGCAGCAATTGGCTTTTTCCGAGTCGATTCGTTAGAGTACGCCGACTCAATCTTGTCCGCCATTTCGCGCCCTAACGCCTCGTGTTCGGCGTGGGTCTTGGCGGCTTTGACTCGCTGGATCCACTCATCAAACCCAAAGCGATCGAGATAGTTGGTTGCCATGTCTGTGTCCTCCCTCGTATATCTCTAATATAACCCGGCTGACTATCAGATGTCAACGCGCTATCGATCAGCATCCCTTATCCGCTTCCACTCCCGCGATGATATCTTCTTATCTCCCTTGCTGTTGCCCGTAGTTTGTGGATACAGTAGAGATACACATAAAGTACGGGACACGGGCATGATTCGGGCAACAAAAGTCATAGACGCGATTTCAGAGCTTCGGTGGGAATCTCGCGAGACCTTAGAGGCGCGGACGCGGGACGAACTACGGACGATCGCCAAACAGATCGGCATCCCTCGCTACTCGTATATGCGTAAGGGGGAGCTATTAGACTCTATTTGGAAAGAATTAGAGAACGTGCGGGCGCGGCTCAATGTAGACGAGAATCGAGGCAAAACTGGCGACGACCTCATTAAAAATGCTTCCGAGCCGAACGACAACTATCGAATCCCCATCGAAGACATCAGCAATGGCACGTACAACGCCATCCGCGACGTGCTAGCAAAGTCTTCTAATTTCTCTGAGGTCAAAGAGGGAATTTTACCCATTGTGGCTAAGGTGGCGAAAGTGGAAGCGGAGCCTTACAAATTTGCGACCGTTCGCAGCCGCCGCACTGACATTCACAAGCATCTAATCGCACTGGCAGAAGGGGAACCGGGGATGCTCCGCAATGACGCGATCGACGCGGTGGAGTTCTTTTACCAACAACTGTTAAACTATCAAAAAGAGGTGTCGATCGAGTTTAACCGCGAATACCAGTCGCGAGTACAATCGGCTAACAAGAAAAAGACGGTAGAGGTGAAGGCAAAACCGATACTTGACTTGGCGATAAACTCTCTGGCAAAATTGAAGGCAGCCGAAGCGGTACGATGGGAAAATATCTCGGTAGCAGTGGCAATAGCGACGGGACGGCGGGCGGTAGAGATTCATTCTCTCAGCGAACTCGAAGCCACTGACGACCCTTATCAGTTACACTTTTCGGGACAGGCAAAAACCCGCGACGTGGAAGATGCTAAAGATGATTATATCATCCCGACACTGTTGCCCGCTAAAGACGTATTGCGGGGCTTTGAATGGCTAAAACTACAGGGCAAGCGACTACCGAAAGAGGTGCAAGAAAACGACTCGCGAGCCGTTAACAAGCGCTACGGTAAAGCCCTCACTAATGCCATGAAACCCTTCGAGAATGCCCACTATCACAGCTTGCGAGCCATGTATGCAGCGATTCTGTGGCACAGGCTATCTGATGAGGAGAAACTGCGAACGGAGAAGCATTCAATGTATTCGGAATGGTTGGGGCATATCGAACGTCCGGGAATGCCACGCACCACGTTTATGAGTTACATGACGATCGCCGTGACTGACTTGGATGACTGTATCGCCTGCTTATTCCACGTTGACAACCGATAAGAAATACTAATCGATTAGCCCCTTGACATCGGATAACAACGCGGATATAGTAGTAAGTGTGGAGGGGAGAGAAACCGCTACATCGCCCCCCGACACGCCACTGAGACGGCATCGCTGCGCGAGCCAAATTGTGAGGTGAGAGAACGCCTCAAGACCGCTACAGAACAACGCTACAGACCGTTAGAACCATGCAAAACATTATCATCGCCACCATCTACGCCATCGTTATCGGATTCGTTATGCTGATGGCTGCTGATTTCGCTCTCGGTTTGCCCGCCGCGCTACAGGGAACCGATGCGATCGCCACCCAACCCACCATCGCCCCTACCGATACCGCGCTACTGGAAGCTGCCAACGAACCGGAAATCACCGATGCGATCGCGGCGCAACCCGAAACCGGAGAAACCACTCCCGAAATGCCCGACCTAAGCGGACTGAAAAGCCGCGAACTACGGGATTTAGCCAAACGAGAAAAGATGCCAAAATACTCAACCATCCTCCGCGATCGAGGGACTGAAGGACTGCGTGAAGAACTCGCAATGTATCTCGCCGGATGATGGAAAACGGGAGGGTTGTTTCCCCACACAGGGGGACGATCTCCAATATTGCTAGCAGTAATGCAGTAAGCGATGCAGTAAATACTGCACTAAGTCGGAATCTAAAATCGCCGTACAGCCCGATCTCTCATTGCAGCAATGGCTGTTTACTGCAATAATGCAGTAACTAATGCAGTGTTGCAGTATGGCAGTTATCGCTTTCGTCAACCAAAAGGGTGGGGTAGCCAAGTCTACCTCTGCGGTTCATTTCGCCTACTGGCTGTCTCAGAAACGCCAAAAGCACGTCGTCGTCGTTGATGGGGACGCGCAACGCTCTAGCTCTCAGTGGCTCGCCGGGATGGAGATGGAAGAGACAGAGATTCCTTGCCAAGTTTTGAGCGGCCCCGACGCGCTGCTCGAGGAGTTACCAAACCTAGCCGAGCAGTACGAGTACGCAATCGTCGATGCCCCGGCAGGGTTAGCCGAAGAAACTCGCGCTATCCTCTTCCGTTGCGACTTGGCGGTAATTCCCGTGCAGCCTTCGGGGGTTGACTTGCGATCGGCTTCCGATGCCATGCGCCTGGTCAAACAGGCTCAATCCGTGCGCGGGGGTTTGCCGAAAGCGGCTGCGTTCCTCAGCCGTGCCGTCAAAGGAACTCGTCTCAAAGACGAAGCTCTCTCGCTGCTCGGGAAAATCGAACGGGCTACGTTGCTTCAGTCTGTGGTTCACCAGCGCCAAGTGGTCGCGGATACGTCGGGACAATCCGCTACGGTTTGGGAGATGTCGGGGCAACCAGCCCGCGATGCGGCCAAAGAGTTTGAGACGCTGTTTACCGAAATTCTATCGCTGTTATGAGTCCCAGAAAGCGCAAAACCCTCGATGACTCGCTGGCCCGAGAGTTCGTATACGGAGAGGCTGATGCCCCGGAACCAACGCGATCGCCCGAGGCTCAATCCGAGTCCAAACCGCCCACCTCGGAACCGGCCGAGGATATAGAAACCGAGGCGATCGCCACACCGCAACCCGCACCCTCACCATCTGCTGTTACAAAAAAAGTCGATATCATGGCCCAACTCGAACTCCCTCCCAAAGAGGCAACCATTCGATTTACCGTCGATCTCAGCCAAACGCTCCATCGCAAGCTATCTGTCGTAGCCGCCCAAACCGGACGGAAGAAAGCCGATATTGTGCGGGCGCTGTTAGCCAATGCGCTGGAGGATGTGTAATAACGGCGGTCAAATCCTCTCCCGATTGGGCTTGAGACCTGTGAACCCAAAATGCTTTTACTGTCAGGGTTTCAGCCTTTCTAAAACATGAAGCTCTTGGATTAGTGCATAACATCGAGCGATCCGCACCTACTCTAACAATGTGGTAGAATTCGTACCTATCTAGGTTTGGTGCAGTGCGATCCCTGACACTGCATTGATTTTACTCAGGCAGGCAAACGTTAACGATAGTATGGGAGGAAGGTAATGACTGACTGGCATCCAAAATTTTGGACATTTTTTCAGTTTTCAGACTCATCTCGCTCGACATGGGCAGAAATCGAGGATCCACACTTAAAAAGAAGCCAAAAACATTTGGTAGAACAGTCCCCCAATTTAACTGAAAAGTTGTGTGTTTCGTATTGGCTACAAAAATCACCAAAACATATATTAGCTCGCCATCATTTGTGGGCTTATCTACAAAAAACCTGCAAGCAAGTTGCATATTCAAGCTACGCAACTTTGAATCAAGGTGGTGACTTTGGCGAATCTTTCAGCCTGCAAAGTTGCTTTCAAGAAGCAGTTAGTCAAATTGATGCTGTACTTGAGAAGTTCAGTTCTAAGCAGGGGTCTAATTTAGAAGGATACGCCCGCACAGTTATAGCGAATTCTTTGAAATCCAAAATATACGAGCATCGAGAGTCTCGCTTGAGCAAATGGGGGTTTTTACGTCGGCTCAGCACCAAAAGACTCCAAGAAGCCTTAGAGTGGCATGGCTACCACTCTAAAAGCGATACCATCCAGCAATATTGTCTAGTGTTAAAATGTTTCAAGGATGTCTATACCCCAAAGCAATTTAGTGGAAGTCGTTCTCTTCCCGATCCGGAGCGAGTCGATCTCGAAAATATTGCTTCTTTGTACGATCGAGAGGTAAAACGTCTTAGTTCTGACAAACTCTCCATCGACCATCTTTCTCCAGATAAAATAAAAAAGATACTTGAAGAGTGTGCTGCCATTGTCCGTAAATTTCTATCTCCTACCACAGTGTCTTTAAATGTTCCGCTTAAAAATGCAGGTGGAGAGCGAATTGATTATGTTATCGGACAAGACTTATTCGAGTCAGAAGCTGTTTTAATGGGAAATAGTGAAAACTTGTCTGAATTAACTACATTTTTAATTCAGACTCTCAATCGCTTAGACGAGGAAGAGAAAAAAATACTTCAACTACGGTATGGACTTCGTTTGACAACTAGCGAGATCGCTCGACAGCTACAGAAAGTTCAAAGTACCGTTCATAGAAAAATAAGCAGGACGCTAAGTCAAAAATTGCTAGTCCCTTTGGCAAAATATACGCGCGAAAAAAATCTCATTGAACTTAACTCACAATGGTTAACCAAAGAATGTAAACCCTATCTGGAGGAATGGTTGCACAACTACTTCAAAAACACAAATTCCCAATTGGACAATTCCTAAACTGTCTACCAACTACGCTGAAGGATAGTTCAGTCTCCACGTTGTCCACTAGCCGATCCGATAGATAGTTTAGTTGTTTATCATGTAAATATGCCAACAGACAACTGGGGAAACCATAATTTGTTGCTTTACGTCTCAAATCCCCAAAAAGCGCCCTTTTACATCACACCTGATTGGAGAAAAAACGATGATGCCTGAAACACAACCATTTGTCTGTGATGACACCAGTCGCATCTACTTGGAATTAACCGAAGAAGGCTTAAAACAAGCCTGGGCTGAAAGTGAATCTAGCGCCAGCGCTCGGGCTCGTTGGAAAAACTACATCGATCGAGTTTGCACCAACGCTATCTTACCATGGCTGCAAGAAGAAATCGATCCGGATGTCGCTGTGGTACGAGAGGCTTGGGGGATTGTTTCCGGCACAAAAGTATCTATCGGCACAGCAGAATTGGCGATTGTCCCTAGCGAGGTCATCGATACTCGCGAGTTTCGCGTTTCTAAAGAATGGATCGACCTTCCGAGTTGGATTGCCGATTACTATCTAGCCGTACAAGTGAACCTTGACGATGGGTGGATCGAGCTTGTGGGATACACAACCCACGAGACGTTAAAAAATCAAGGAGAATACGATGAGACCGATCGCGCTTACTGCTCGAGCGAAGAAAATTTAGTCGAACCGATTCTGTTGGCGGTGGCACGGCAAGTTTGCCCCCAAGAGCCGACGAAGGCTCGCGTTCAATCCTTGCCCGAGTGTTCTTTACAAGAAGCAGAAGATTTAATGCAAGAAATTGGCTGTCAATCTAGTGTAGTTACTCGTCTAGCCATTCCTTTTGAAAAATGGGGCGCTTTTCTAGAAAACAAGCACTGGCGGCAACAGCTTAGTCGCTTGGAGTGCAACCTACTTGGCGAATCAGTGACTTCCTTGAGCCGTTGGCTAGAAGGTGTTGTAGAATCGGGGTGGCAGCTTCTCGATAACTTTGATTCTCTGGTTGGCAACCGGGAACTGGCATTTCGCTTTCGGGACTCTCGTTCGTCGAGTGCTTCGCGAGCCAAGCTGCTAGGTTCGCAGTTACAAGGAGGCGACGAGCGCGTTTTTTTAACTGTTTTTATTACCCCTATAGGAGCGAACAAAAATGAAGTTGAATTGCTGGTATTGCCGACCCCCGATTGTCTGCAACTTCCAGAAACTCTAGAAGTTGCCATCTTGGATGAAGATGGACAAGTTTGTATGCAAGCCAAATCCCAGGGACGGAGCAATTGTCGCTTAAAGTTTAATTGTTCTTCTGGCGATCGTTTTGACCTTCAGGTCAGTTGGAACAATTTTGGAATGACCGAATCATTCGTAGTTTAACATTCTCAGCCATCAGGGTAAACACCATGAAAAAACAAGCAATTTTAAGATTTGTTGGCAACCTTGACACTAGAGGCTTTCATGTCAGTTTAATTGTCCGATCGCAAAGCAACGGCTCTGTTCTCAGTTCTGTGGAAAAAACAGGGGGCTTGCCGACAAATGCAGCTTTATCGAGTTTGCTTAAAGCTCACTGGGAAGAAAAATATCGAAACTTGGGATCTCCTTCTCGTAAAATTGAACCCGTCAGTATTGAATGGGATGTAGACCCCGAACAATTGATTAAGGAGTGCAAGCAATCTCAAAAAGAATTGCTCGATCGTTTCAATCAGTGGTTAAACTCTCAAGAATTCCAGGGAATTAAGGAGGAAATCCGAGATTCCCTCGGACGAGAAGACTCGGTTCAATTTCAAATTCGATCCAACGACGGAAGTTTGGAAAAACTTCCCTGGGAAGAGTCGGATTTAATTCGCCGCTATTCTCAAAGTGTTGTCACTTTTACGCCCATCGACTTCGGATCTCCCAATCGACAACCTTCACCATTTGGCAAGCAAGTTAAAGTTTTAGCCATTTTAGGGCATCGGCAAGGAATTAATGTAGAAGCAGATCGCCGTTTCTTAGAAAATTTGCCAAACGTTAACCCTAAATTTTTAGTCGAGCCCAGTCGCTCACAAATTAGTGAAGACTTATGGAATCAACCTTGGGATATTATCTTTTTTGCCGGACACAGCGAAACCGAAAATGAAACCGGAAAAATTTATATTAACCCCCAGGAAAGTTTGGAAATTTCCGAACTTTGGTATGGATTGAGGAAAGCGGTCGATCGCGGCTTAAAATTGGCTATTTTCAACTCCTGCGACGGTTTGGGACTGACCCGAAAAATTGACGAACTCCAAATTCCACAAATGGTTGTCATGCGCGAACGAGTTCCCGATCGCGTCGCGCACGAGTTTTTAAAACATTTTCTGCAATCTTTTTCTGAAGGAAAACCCATCGAACTCTCCGTTCGCGAAGCCCGCGATCGCCTACAAGGTTTAGAAGGAGAATTACCCTGTGCCAGTTGGTTGCCCGTTATTTATCAAGGTTGGGATATTGTCCCCCCAGTTTGGCCCAAACCTCAACTCAAACGAGGGAGTATCGCTCAACCGATCGCCACGAGCCTGCTCTCTGCTATGCTCGTCATTATTGTCCGTTTTTTAGGCGGATTAGAGTATTTTGAACTCAAAGCACTTGACTATTTAATGCGTCTGCGTCCTGACGAAGGCCCGGATCCTCGACTTTTAATCGTGGAAATTGATGCCGAGTCCGTTCGCGAACAATTTCCCACAGGAGGAAGCAAGGAATCTATTAATGACGAGAATCTCGAAGAATTATTGAAGAAGTTAGAAGAAGCAGGGTCGCCGAAAGTGATGGGCTTGAGTGTTTACCGAAATACCCCGATTGCTACCAATCATCAATATTTAATTGATTCGTTTCAAGAGAACGATCGTCTAGTCCCGTTATGCAAACAAGCTGTCCCCAGTTTGGGATCTGAGAATGTGAAAGCCTCCGGTTTCTCTCCTCCTGCTGAAATACTGAAAAGAGATGACGACGGAAACGTTCTCCCCGATCGGTTCAAACACTTACAAAGCCGAGTGGGTTTTAGCGACGCTGTTGCCGATGGCGATAAAATTATTCGGCGGCATTTATTCAGATTACCTCCCGATTCTACGGGGGATTGTCCGGCAACCTTATCATTAGGCTTGGTCGTGGCGATGAGATACTTGAAAGACCGCAATATCGAACTTTCTCGTACCGAACAAGGATGGTATTATTTGGGAGACATCAAATTGCCCGGACTTGAGAATGGAGGTGGTGGCTATTCTCTTTTTAACTCTAACTATGATGGCAACAATCAGATTTTAATTAACTATCGTTCTTTGCCTTCGCTGGGTGATATTGCCGAACGAGTCACTCTCAGCGAAGTTTTAAGTGGTTCTGGACTCCCCAACAACCTTAGCGATCGCATTGTTCTCATCGGGCCGCATTTTTCCATTTTCGCCTTGATAGTATGGAATTCGGGCCTCCAACTCCTCGGCGTAAGCCTCTGGATTAGTACGAGCGCGATTGGTTTCAATGAAAATTTCTTGCGCTAACTTCTCAAAGTCGATCGAGGTTTCTGGTTCTGCATATTCGCTCGGATGGGTACGAACCCGATTGATTTCAGCAATAATTTCCGATTCCAGAGTGGCCCAGTTGTTAGCAGCCACCAACGGAGTGGCCTCTATAGAGGCAATAGGTTCGTTAGAAGTGCCTGAAAGCCGATTGTGCGCCTGAGTCGGGGAAATAGTGGCCGAGGCTAAGATTGCAGTCGCTATTGACGTACCCAAAAGTAGGGTCTGTTTTAGGCGTTTCATGGTTTTATTTCCTCTCATGCAAGAGAAATTTGTCCGGTAGCAGTGAGAAATGATTCATTCCGATCGCACTTCCTAGTTGGAGAGCGCACGACCGATCTCTATTTCTTTTTGCTCTAATTCTTTAGAGGTGCAATTGAACTGACTTATGCACTCTTCTTGAAAAGTTTTATTCTGCTAAATCCGATTCTTAGACTGAGCGAGTCGAAAGGGAAACGCGCGTACCGGCTGGTTCGCGATCTCCAGGTCTCCCACGATCGGGTGGTGTCCAGTTCGAGATTGATGTGGGTGGAATGCTAGTCACTTGACAATGTTGCTCTGAACACTTTGTAGAGCTAAAATCGGGAGTGATACTGCTCCAAAAATGGCTCGTTGGAGCTTCGGTCAAAGTTGACGTTGCAGCAGCCAGTGACGAACATACCAGTATCATCAGTTTCGAGTAACTCATTGTGGAATTTCCCTTAGTTTTCCTGCCTCTAATGAATTAGAGGTGCAATGAATTACATTTATGCACTACGGGATTCAATCCGGCAGTCCCCAAAAAGGAACCTGCTTTGGGCGGCAGATCTTGTTAAATGTTCGATCGATATCTAATCCGCACCTCAACAGCAGGTTATCCTGATGGAGCAAACTCTCTCAGGAACAACAGTTCGCGGTTTCAGTTTTTCTGTCTACAAGCCCAGGATTTGATAGATAAAACCCAAATACAATCGAAAAGGCGACTCACTTCCATGAGTCGCCTCGATTTTTATCTAGTAATTGCAAAAGTCGATCTGAATATCTTCATTCCGAAATTACCACAAACGACCGCTAGCTGAGTTAATTGCATTTTCTGGTTCGCCAATTGCATTGTCTTCTTCGATAAACAAGTGAGCTAGCGAAGTTTCCCCATTGCAGTTTTCGTACAGATGCGTTCCATCTGGAAGAGTTGCTTGGCACATATAGGTTCCAGTCAAAATCGGATTCCGAACCGTTGCACCTGTCAAATTAGTTGCTTCTAAATAGGCTTGCGTAAAATCTGTGGAGACCAGAGTAGATTCTTCCAAATTGGCATAGCTCAAATGAGCGTATTGGAAGTTGGTACTCGTGAGATCGGCTCGCCGCAGATTGGCATAGTTCAACACCGCACTGTTCAAGTTGGCATCCTGTAGGTTGGCTCCCGCAAGATTGGCATCGGTTAAATTTGCACCCATTAAATTTGCATCTTGCAAGTCCTCACCTGCTAAATTCGCTCCACTCAGATCGCATCCCGGACAAGCATTTTCAGTGCGGAGCTTTTGCAAATCGGTGGGATTGACAGCCTGTCCCGGCCGAGATAGACCGACAAAGGTTAGCGTTAGCAAGGTTACAAGAGTGGCGATGGGGCGTTTCATAGTTTCTACTCCAGTCAGAGCGTAGAGTTTTAACAACGAGGGCGTGACCTCCTCCAATAACTAAGAGGTGCGATCGATGCTGGTTATGCACTATGGCGCTGTGAAATTGGTCAAAAATCCGAGCGGCTCCCTTCAAACCCACTTCACATCAGGGTTTGGCTCGTCGCAACATCTCCATCGATTCCTTTTCTCTTTTCTCTATGGACGATCGCCACCTCATGTAAATTCTTTCACTAGGTTAGATCCACTAAAGAGGCGAAGGCGGCGATATCGTTTCGCCCTTTTGTTGGTGGTCGGGAAACTTCATTTTCCCGACTTCTCCCCCCTCACGCTCCACTGGAGACAGCATCGCCAAGCTAGACACCGCCCCAAGCACCTGTTCGTCCCTCACCTCCAAATAAGCGTTCAATTGCCCTAAATCCCGATGTCCCGACACTTCGGCTATCACTCGCAAGGGGATGTTGTTATCGCTCATCTGGGTTAAAGCGGTACGTCGGAAGCTGTGGGTTGACGCACCCTCGATGCCGACGCGATCGCACGCTTTACGGAATATCCGCGCCCCACTGTCGCTATGGAGATGACCGCCCCGGCGACCGGGAAACAGGTAGGTTAACCCGGCTTCCGGTTCGTAGGCGGCCAGTAAATGTCGTAAATCTTCAATGACGGGAATCGTGCGCGTGGCCAGCTTCCCTTTGGTGTTGCGTTTTCGCAGGGTCAAATGGGAGCGCACGATTCCCGAATGGGTGTAAACGTCCTCGGTTCGCAGGCTACAGGCTTCGTTCACCCGGCAAGCGCTATAGAGCATGATGGCGAACAAGACGCGATCTCGCAGCGTCTTCAATCCCCCAGAAAACAATGCCTGAATTTCCGATGCGGTGAGGATTTTGGCTTTCCCGTGCCGATCTCTTTTCATTGCCCTTGCCCGTGCCTGTTCTTTGGATCTACCACACGGGGGACACGAAGGGCACGTCGCTTCGCCCCTTGCGAACGTATTTACAGGAGGTGTGTTTTACCCTTCAGCTTCATCGAGCCAGCGCACTAAATCGGCTTCGCTGTCGAGATCGAATAAAGCCTCGCTCAAATCCTCAACGCGATCGATGGGCAAACGACGTACTCGCTCAATTAAAGACTCATCAACGGCTCCAAAACGGCGGCGTAGCAATCGCAAGGCTAAGGACATTTCTCGTTCGATACCTCGTTCGAGCCCTTCGGAAATTCCTTGCTCGGTAGCGGTTTGCAGGCGTTCTTGGAACAATGGGGATAATTGCATGACGAATTCTCGATCCTCTGTATCTAGGTCTTGACGGGCTTCAAAGTTAGCGAACAAATCCGCTAGCAATAACAAAACGCTGTCTTTGTAGGGCGTACCATCGGGTAGTGCTTTAAACTCGGATACCGCTCGCTTTTGCACGTTCCCCCTTCCCAACAATCGCAGCCATAAGGTTTCTGGGGTAACGGGCAGTTGGTGGATAACGACAATGGACGTTTTCAACGATTCGGGCAACGGGTAAATTCCTTTGTCTGCCTCCACTGTAGCACCGAAGCCCGACCGCAGCGCCGGGGACGCGGTGGGCGTGAGAATCCACAACCGACACAGTTCCGAGTCCGACTGGGGGGCGTTCTCTCGCTTGGCCAGCCGTTCGACTTCGGCTTGGAAGTCGAGCAGTTTGCTGATGCAAGCGCGAACCTCCCCCGCCGTCACGGGGTTGCGAAAGGGCTCGAACAGCGCTGCGGTGGCCACCATTTTACCGAGCCAGCCCAAGGCGGCGATCGTCTGGGGGTCTCGACGTTCGGGAACGAACAGCACGTCGATCTGGCGCACTTCGGCTCCCACGTCGCGACTGATTTCTGCTTGGCCGAGGGGCGAGAGCAGTTCCGACAAGTATTGCTTGGCAAATCGATCGTGGATAAATCTCGTCAAGTCCCTTCGTTCCCGCTCACGTCCCCTGTAATTGTACGCTTTTCTGCCCTCGACAGAGTTTCTATTGGCCCATGGGGGCGATCGCCCTCAGCTAAACACCGACTCCTTCATCTCCTTTGTCTCCTCAGCCGTGGCCTTGTCCCCCAGTTCGCCGGAGGACGTACCGCGTTCGGCTTCAGCGCGAGCCTGAGCTAGAGGCCCCTGTTGGGGTTCGGACTCCGCTTTCTCAGAAGGGGCAACAGCGATCGCCCCGGACTCGCTGACTTCCTCTACCAGCGCTTCGGCAAACCCGCGCAATTCATCAGACGGACGCGGCGGGGGCAACAGATCCCCGGCGGCGCTACGAATGCGGCTGATTTCGTCTTCCAATTGCCCGATACTTATCAGGCATTGTCGCCGCTTTTCCTGGTCGCTGAGACGATCGTCCTCCAGGCTGGCATACGGCGTAAACACCATGCGACAGACCCGGAAAACAGCATCGCGCACGGGTTCGGGCAAGCGGCTCAAAAACCACACCCAATAGGCATCGGGCGAACCCGAACGCGGCTGGTAACGACCGAGATCGAGATCGATACTCAGTCGTTCGGGCATTCTAGCCATTGCCCACCTCCGCTAACTGACGATCTCCATATTTCTCGCGCAACGCAGCGAGCTTTTCGTCTCGATAGGCGACAAATTGGGAGTAGGCATCCGCTAAGCGAGCGAACAAGCCATCCTGACCGTTTTCTTCCTTGCCGAACTCTTCGTTAAGAAACTCTTGCAACTCGATACCGCCCCAGTAAATTTGTCCGTCTTCTTTGAAGTAAGAAATCAGTTCGTTCTGGAAGAACAACGCGCCTCCACCGGATACAATGGGGTCGTCAATGTAGGGGGGTCGCCGTTCGTCTAACTGTTCTTTGACGCGCTGCCAGTAGTTAGCTTTAGCTTTTTCAATGGCAGCAATTAACTCCTCGATTTCAGCTTTTCGCCCCCGTTCGCTGCGAGAGCGCAACAAGTTCAGCAAGTGGGGATTGTCATCGGCGAGATGGAACCGAGACCGAAACACGGCGGCGTGTGGCAGAGGCGGCACGGCGCGAGCGGCAGCCGGACTCGGTTTACTGTCGGCGTTTGGTATTGCGCGGCGGCCAGGTTCGCGGGCAACGCGAGCTCGAAGTCAGCCACCTGTGCGATCGCCTCTCGGATTTGGTGGCTCGGGCCGAAGAGAATGCCGATTCCCCCGACACCGACCTATGGGAACGTCTCGATTCGCGGCTCGCGGACATTCAGCGCGAGGTGATGGGGACGTGAGCGATTCGTTACTGGTGGATTGGAACAGCACGGGGAACGCGGCGGCGGCGGTGCGCTACGTTTACCAGAACCCGAGCGCTCGTCTCATTGACAAGAATATGGCCGGGCGCGATCCGAACCATCACGCTCGCATGATGGGGGCGGTGGCGCAATTGAATCGTTCGGGTCGCTTGCAGCGCCAAGCCGACCATTACAAGCTCTCAACCCGCCAATCCCATTCTCCATCGGAGTGGAAGCAGTTGTGCCGGGGCTTCATTGAGGAGATGGATGGCGATCTCCATGCCAGCCAGTACGTGGCTGTGCTGCACGAGGAGGGCAACCACCTCCATTTGGTGCGCTCTCGCGTGGGGCGGGACTTGCGCCCCATTACCGATAGCGGCTGGCACGAGTACCGGACTCGCAATGCCGCCCAACGCCTGGGCGAACGACTCGACTGGCTGCAACCGGAAGACAATCGCCGGGGTCTCTATTTCGATCGCGGGGAATTGGAACTCATGCGCCAACGCCAAGAACCCTCGAAACAGTTGGCGGCGTGGGCTGCGGACAACGGGCACGATGAGGCGATCGCGGATTGGGAGACCCACGACTGGGAACATTTCTCGCAGCATCCTGGGGTTGCCCTGTCTGAGATGGAACGCGAGCGCGAACGGCTCGAAGAACAATGGCAGCGAGAGACGGCCCGAGAGCGCCAACATGACACCACTGATACGGAGGACGATCTCGATGAGTCCAAACAACGGGAAACAACTGACCCCCACAGAACAGTTGCTCGAGAATCTGGTGAACTCGACGGGGGACATCGAGGACGCGATCTCGCGCCTTCAGAGTCAGATGACGACATTCGAGACTCGGTTGCCAGCCGACTCCTCGAATCTCGACAAGATCGAGAGCGTTCTCGATACCCAGAACGCCTTGAGAGCCAAGATCGAGGACATGGAACGGGGACAGCAGGAGATGAAAGCCGCGATCGAGGACGTGGTGACATCGATGAGGTATTCGCAGCCGGACTCCTCAACCAACGCGCCTCAGATGGTGGAGTTGCCCAAGAAGGATCGCGGGACGATGCAAATGATATTGAATCGGCTCCACACGCTGGAGAACCAGAAACCGGGGCAACCGAACATCTGGATCGCTCTCGCCCCGGCGGTGGTGATGGGCGCGATCTCTCTGTTGGGGATGATGGTTATCGGCATCGCATTGAAGCAGAGCATCAACCGCAACGCGAACGAGATCGACAAGGAAATCAACAGCAACGCCATTCGACTGGAACGGCTGGAGAAGGAGTTCGGGACGCTACCCGACAGCCAGCCGGACAAGAATTAGTGGGCGATTTGGCTAGCCGCGTCAGTGAGGCGTTTAATGCCGTCACGAATGCGGATAAATTCAGAGCGGACAAGAAATGCCAATACGATCGCGATGACGAGGGGAATGCGATTCGCGGATGGATTGACGGTCAGCAAAATACAATTGCTTTCGATTTCCAAACCAACACGATAACCCTCACGGACAATACATCGGGTGAGGAGAGGTTGCGAGCGCGATCTGATGGTGACGATCGTTGGCTCGAACTCGATAGCAACTTCTCTGAAGATGAGGCGAACGAGCATCTCCAAAAAGCTAAAGCCGTGCGCGATTCCCAGAAAGAAGCCAAACCAAAACAACGCCAACGCCAGAAAAGTCGGGGATTCGAGCCCTAACATAAGAAAAGCGCCCGTACCAGAGCGCAGGGCTGTTTTCCACCACTATGGATAACAACACTTTCATTCTACCACAATCGCACTGTAATTGCGATGTAATTCGAGCAGACTTTACAGTTATTTAGTTGTCATACGAACTTGAATTACAGCCGAAATCGGCTGCAAGCCAATCGGCTCTAAGCCTTCTTTCTTGTACTTGGCGTAATTGCCGTGCGTGGGGTGAGCGAGGACGCGATCGCTGGTACAGCCAGACACCATCGCACAGTAGGCTTTTTCGTTGAGATATTGGGTGCGGGGGTCGTCGTTTCCCCATCCCGCCGTGTTGGTGTAATCGCGGGCGGCGGCATTGAGAAGTATCAACAGATAGTTATTGCGGTTCTGACCATCGATACCCATCTGGCTTACGTTTTTGGATTGGTTGATGGCAACCAAACACACGCCGAACTTGCGCCCTTCTGCACCCAACCGCAACAGTGTCGAGTCGATCCAGTAGATAGCTTGCCGTGCCTCTTTGGGGTCGGGGTAGTCTTGTTTGATTCGTGCCTTGAGTGCGCCAATTTCATCCAAGACCACTATCAATTCTGGGGAGTCGATTCCCTGTTCGGATCGCCGGGTGAGTTCGGTGTTGATAGCCACTAAAGCTGCCATGATATCGTCGGCTCGATACAAGGTGGGGATGCCGTGTTCGTGCCAATGGTTTTTACGAGCGTGAATGTCAAGGGCAACGATTTCTTTCGGTTCGTCTTCGGTCAAAATACCGAGGCATTTAAGGGCAACGGATGTTTTCCCCGCGCCACTGTTGCCCGCTAGGATGATGCCACTGGCTTCGTATTTGAGATCGGCTAATGGGTAGGCATTGCGTTCGATGGCGGCGTGGCGATCTGCTTTTTCTTGGGAGGCGGGTTTGCCTTGCTTCGTCCAGGTCACGCGCAACATACCCCGCAACGCTTCAATTTTGACCGTACCGCTTCCCAGTTCGTGGGCAACTTGGTCGGACATTTTGAGGGCTTTATCGAGGTCTGAGGGGTCATTTAACGCCAGCCAGTACACCTCACTCGTTACCAGGTCTTGGGGCGGTTTGCCCGGAACCCATCGGGCGGCGATCTCGTTGACACGAAACACGGACAGTACGCGGCGCAACCGGATATCGGGGTCTGAGTAGCCGATCGGCGATGACAATTCGAGGTTCTCCATTTCCAAATTGTCGAGCCGTGCTTGCCATTCGGCTTGTCGCAAATCGAACTCTCGTTCGATGCGCTGTTTCTCCTCAATGAGTTCGAGTTGAGTGGCTTTTCTATCCAGTTCTAAGGTCTGGCGATAGTCCTCTAATTCCCTCATTTGTTGCTCGATAAATCGGCGTTGTTCGTCCAGTTGGTCTATTTTGTCTTGTTTAACCTTTTCCTCGCGTTCTTTGGCCTCCTGTTTGGCTTTCTCCTCTCGTTCCCGTGCTTCCCGCGCCGCTTTGCGCTGTTCGGATTCAGTCCACAGCCAGCAATAAGATGATAGCGCGATCGAGCCGCGACAAAGTAGATTAGCTTCCCGATGAGTCCACGCAAACGGTAGCGCAAACAACGAGGAAATGGAGAGCGCGGTTAGCATAGTTTTGGTGGTTTCCGCGCTCGGTATCAGTGTTTTTAATTGAGGTTTTGTTATTGCCATAAGGTTGCCACTACTCCTAATAAAAGGCCGATCGCAGTCCCGTTAAGCAAAGTGAGAGACTGCCAAGATTTCGTACCCCATCCTTGTTTTAGAATGTAATACTTCCACATCATAACAAGCGCCAACAGCATCAGAACTGATGCAATCATCAAAGGCTTACGCGCATCAGGGAACATTCGGAATGAGAATACCAGTATTTGAGATAACAGGGAACAGAGAAAAGAAACTGTTAGGGTTAGATGGGTGAGTTTCATCGTTCTACCTCTTTGATGAATTTCAAATACACGCGCCCCTCGTCGGGGTTGCCTCGGTTGGGATAGAAGCCGGATCTTGACGATAATTTGTAGTTAGTTTTCTCCTCAGTCCCTTCGATAATTTTGTCGATGGTATCAGTATTCTCGAAATCGTATCGAGTGACGTTTAAGCGCATTTCGAGCATTAGAAGACCCTCCCGGCTAAGCGTAATTCTTGGCGCAATTCGGCAACCTCAGACTCGTCTAAGCTGAGATTGATTCGCTGGCGTTCTAACTTGAGTTGCCATTGCCGATCGTTCAATGTGCGGGCGGTTCGGAGGTGGCGTGTATTGTCGCGTTCGCCCTCTAAAGCGATGCCTTTTTGGGTTATCTTTTCCTCCAGAATTTGACCGTCTAAGCGGGCGATTTGAATGCCTCGATAGGCGGTTTGTTGGTTGATTCGTTCGCCTTCTGCTTTATGACGGGCGGCAATTGATTTGTATCGAGCCGCATCTGCTTTGTGCATCTCCTCATTGGATTTGTGGTAGGCTTGCTCGACTTTGAAGCCTTCAGCACGCAACTCGTATGCGCGTTTTTGACCTTGTAAATTGCGTTTAATGGTCTCGTAGCGACCTTCGTCTACTGGACTAACTGGGGGATAGTTCGGACTTCTCATGGTATTAAATGGAGGTGATGCCCCTCTTTTGAGAGGGGCTTGTACGGGACTTTTTAGAAAAGGATTTGCAGTGCCACTAGGATGGCGGTAGCGATGATGAGAATGGGGATTTGTTTGCTGTTCCCGGTTTGTAGGCAGTACAAGATGTAGCCAACGGCAAGAACAGCCCCTAACAATTGTTTGGGGGACATGATAGAATAGGTGGTGATGCCCCTCGATTGAGAGGCGTTTTCGTTGTGGGGAGGGGGCGATAAATGTTAGTTGTCAGCTTCGATTTATCGCTCCTTTTCCCTATCGAGAGGCGTTGGCGATGACGGCTCCTAACATGACCAGAAAACAGGTCAGCAGAAAAACCGAAAAGATGGGGATGATAACCTGTTCGGTTTGGGATTCCCGTTTGCGACGCTCGATTTCGGTATCGCTTAGATAGTAAACAGGTTGCGATTGCATGGTTTCCACTTGCGGGGGACGATTTCCTGTTACGTTGCCAGATTGATAGTTAATGGCAATGTAGAAATTGTTACCCCCTTTCTCGATGGCTGCTTTAGCCACGTCTGAGAGTTGGGAAACGTCGTTAAGCGGGATGATTTTGTTGGGTTCGCTCATTGGCTTGCTAGGTAGAATGCTAGAAAGAGTCCGACAAGGAAAAAGAAGCTCTTTACAGGGTCAAATTGGAACATTGAACACCTCAGACAAAAAGGATAATTCCGAGGATAATTCCGAGAATGGATCCGGCGACACCACCTTGAGAAAAGCCTGTTAAGACCTCATTCCAGTCGGTTTTTGGCGGTTCGTAATCGTCCTCGGTTGGATCGTAGGGAGGGTAGGTCATGCCGCCTCCGTTACGTGACATTTCAAGGCATATTCGGTAATGCCAATCGCCCGAAATTCCAAGATGCAAGAAATAGCCAGTTTGGTTAGGCGATTTTTGCTGGTAAAGAAATCATCGAGGGAGTGAACTTGTTCGATGTTTCCGAGAATGCCAGAAACATCGCGCCCCGAAATGCCTAGATAACGACCGAGTTCGGCGCGACTCATTGCCTTGATATGGTCTCCGATGGGGTGATTGGCGTGGTAGCGCTTCTCATCGCCTCGGAACTCTTTAAGCGCGGCTAAGCCGTCTAGAGTGACGTGTTTTTCTTCGACGAGAGTGCCGTTACTGTGGTATAGACTGAGATACGAGAGCCATGCTTTGATGGTTGTAACGTCCGTTTCTAGCAGTTCGGCGGCTTCTTTATGCGTGATGTAGTCGGGATGTCCCGTGCGCGGTTTTGTTTCCATTTTCTAGTTCCAAATTGCGGTGAGTTATCGGCTTGCGGGGCGACGAGTTCGCGGACGTTCGTCGCTTGGCGGTGGAGGTGTTTCGATACGCTGTCCGCGTGGATTCCATCGCTCGCTTTCTTCCGTTTCTTCGGCTTTTGTGTTAGAGGCAATAATGCTTCGACGGGTGATAAATGCCGAGACAATTGCTACAAAAATAGCCACAGAAGCAACCAAAGCAATAATGGGAAAGACACCGATCTTGATTGGTAATTCTGCCATTTTCTTACTTCCAGAACGTGATGAATTGGATAATCGCGCTGGCAATTAGGGCGATTAAGATTGCTTTCCCGCGCTTTTTTTGGAAATTGCATCTTGGCGAGCTTTAGCATCACCTAAAGCCTCTAGCTTCAGCAATTCCATCCGCTTTTTATAGCCGCGCTGAATGGCTTCTCGTTTTTCAATCTCGCTTAAAGTCGCGTCGGTTTGCTCGTTTTGGGATTCAATCGCTTCGATAGACTCCCAAAGTTTCTCGATCTCCGCTTCGGTCTCTGGGGCATGAATTAGAGCCGATAGGTCGGCATTTTCGACATCGGTATCGACATACTTGGCGTACAACTCATCGACATCGAGGGGAGTCATTTCGGGCAACTCAATCGATGATGTGTCGATCGTTCGCAATGCCAGTTTTCCGGGTTCGGGACTGGCTTCGGGTTCGGGGGTGACGATTTCCTCTTCTTTGGTGGCGTACTTGGCGATATACCCCTCGCGAGTCAGTTCGCGGTATTCGCAGATGCGGACGATCGCCAATTCGGTCAACTTGTTGCCGGGTTGAATGAAAAATCCATCTACCGAGTGGATCCCCTCGATCGCTTGCAGATTTTTGGTCACGGCGGCCCCAGAGATATCGAGGCGGCGGGCAAGTTCGGCACGAGAGAGGGGCGCACCCTCGGTTAAGTCCGGGACGATCGCCAGTTCCTTAACCTCATCCGGGGTTAAAGGTTTAACCGCCTTAACCTCAAGGGGGTTAAGGTTTGAGGTTAAATTAACCTCGTCTTCGGGTTCAAGTCCGGTAACGAGCATAGGCTCAAATCCTGTCGTGTCGGTCGTTTCGGTCGGGTTAAACATGGCATTAAGGCTAGTTAACGGCGGTTAATGGCGGTTAAGCCTTAACCGACTACAAGGTTAACTTAGCATGATTACTTAGTTTAATGCAAGTTTTCATGCTATATTAGTTAAGGAATGATACCACGACCTCGGTTAATCCCTATGCTGGTCAAGGTTTGCAAAAATGAGAGACAATGGTATGGATGCTAACGATTTAGGCTATACACTCATGGCTGGCGACAATCCTCAAACCCGGATCCTTATTCAGTTGAGCGAAGCTGATACAAGGCTCCTCACTTTATGGGCCAAGGTTCACGGACGACCTCGCTCGACTTTTGCCGCACAGATTGTCGCAAGTCGGGTTGAAGCAAATCTTGACATCATTAAAAAGCAGGTGGCCGAATACGCCTCAGCTAAAGGCATCTCAGTCAATGAACTGGAAAGCCAGTGGCTTGGGGACGATGATGATGAGTAATTCAGAGAAGGCTCGCCGCGCTATCGTGACGATCGGCCCTCTCGAAGTCGAGGGCTTCCAGTTGCCTGACGGTTCCTACCGCATGAGCCAAACCCAAGCGGCCGAGGTCGTAGGATTGACCGAACGAAACGCCCGCGATTTTTTGAACTCAAAAGCCCTCAAATCCTTGCTAGGAGAAGATTATACGCCCGCGAAATTGGTCGAAATCGAAGCGGAAGGCGAACAGTTGCGCGGGCAAAGCCGCATCCGTCCCCTACCCCTGGAAGTGGTCAGTGCCTACTGGCTCTGGCAATCCCACCGGGGCAACAAGCAAGCCCTATCGTTGTGCGTTGCGCTCGTTACCGAATCTCTAGAACGCCGCTTTGATGCCGCCTTTGGCGTGTCTCGCACGGAGGCCGAACGGGACGATCTCCTGACAAACCGGATCCAAACCCTAGAGCGCGACTTAAGTCAGTTGGGGGATACTTACGCCCTCGACGACACCATTCGAGCGGAAAACCAGGAGCTACAACGCCAACTTAAAGCGCACGGCATCGAGCCGTTTCGAGACTGGCCAACGGAGGAAAAAACATGACTCAGACTCCACTCAAAACCCTAATTGTTTACCCTAAAGCTGACGGTTCAACTCTTGGGCGACGGTCGGCTACGATTTTGGGATCCGAAAGCTGACGAGCATTTGCCCACCTATGAGGATTTAAAGCGCCAGCGCGATCGCGAACGAGCTAACCGACTAGCTGCCAAGCTGCAAGAATTGGACGTTGACCCTGACCCTCACGACACACCCCCAGACCAGATACTCTCTATTCCCCGTACTCGCAGGGTTAGAGCGCGGGGGACTGAAAACAGTGGGGAAGCTACTGCACCTGTACTGGCAAGGACAGCGATCGCATTTCGCTAAAACGGATCATAATTGTACTTAAGCCCCCTCACTGGCAATTTAAGCTGTGAGACTTTTCTGCCATGTCCATCTAGTCAAACAGTTGACGAAGAAATCTATGCCAACAAAAAAACGAAAAAGGAGAAAAGTTAACGGTAAATGGGCTCGAGTGAAGCCTAAGCACCATTCTCACCCGATCGGAGAAGCCTTGAGCTACGTCAAAAATTGGGAATGGCTTCCTACCCATATCGAGCCTCAGCTTGTTCCGCAACATCCAATAGATCCCAATCGAATATATTCACGCCACATTCCCATTGAGGATCACTTAAAACTGCAAAAACGGCTTTCCATAGAATATTTTATAGGTCAGGCAGTTTTCGTAATGGCTCTATTTGCAGGGCCACCTGTTATTGGATCGTCGTTAGCAGGGACGGCGCTTTACTTTCTTAATGCCCCCACAGCAAATCGAGTAATGTGGAATGCTCGACAGCTTATCTCTTACAAGAAAGGAGAAGATTTTGAGCGTTATCTTTCTCTTTTAGTAGTCAGAACATTTAGAGAGAAAACCTCTCATATTTACTGCTTATCCACGCGAAAGCGCCTTTACACCATCGTGCAACGAGGAGATAAACAGAAAAGCTCCGACCTGGATTGTTATATCAAATTTCCAGAATGTGACTTTGCTATTTCTGGAAAATATCGAGAAGGTCGGGCTTTTCTAACTTCGCATCTCAACCTTAAATCGAAGTCACCAAATGCTAGCAAAGGCAAGAAAATCAACCTTGACGAATTCCACCAAGGCATTGATTGGTTGAGGCAACATCGAAACCAGATCGTAGATCGCGAACCGATTCGAGTCGTAGTTCTCTCAGATGGAGTATGGGATCCACCTGCCTCCGACAAACTGTACGAACGAATCGGAGAGCATCAGTTTGTAAAAATCAACAAGGATGGTCACACAACCTATATCATGGAAGCAAGTCAGCTTGTTCCGTTCATCGGAGCGAAAATCGAACAAAACAATGAGGAGAGGGAGCTTTCCGCATCTATGATGCATACTAACTCCCTCTAAGTCCAGGGGACAGAGTAGGCCAACTGAAATCTTGGCGGATTTTAACACCTACTCAACACCTGTAGCAGTGGCTTCGACATGGAGCCGAAGTTACTACAATGCTACCAGTTCTTTGCTGGTTGTGCTGTAGTATATCCCCCCATTTGCGGAAACTCACTACAGATGTAAGTCCCTGGCGTTGACCACAACTGCCGGAGACCCAAACATTGAAAGGGATTCACCAATCACAAACATCTAGCCCCAAACGCCACCACTTCACCACGTCACTGGCAATTCGCCCCAGTGAAGGGGGCGATCGATGAGCCTGACCCCGACGCGATGGAACCAGCCGTGTCCGATCTGCCAGAAGACCAATGGCAACTGTCGGACGAAGCAGGGATCCCCCAACGGGTACGTGCAGTGCATGACCCTATTAGACGGGCCTGCACCGCCGGGATACCGCTATATTGGCCCCGACAAGCGAGCCGGACAGTGGGGCCAGTTCGTTCTCGGCGATGGCGACGGCGACCCGAATATCGCCGCCGAACTAGAAAAGCGGCAACGAGAACGAGAAGCCAGCGAACGGGAAGCCTTAGCCCGGTCTCTCCCTATCCCCGATCGCGATCGGGGATATCGTCGGCTGGCTTCCGAGTTGGGGTTAGCCAAGTGCGATCGCGACAGCTTGCTGGCCCGAGGCTTTGAAGGCAGCGATTTAGATCGACTCCCCTTCTTTAGCGTGGGCAAGTACCAGCGCGTCCCGTGCGGATTGCCCGATGGCTTCCCCGGCGTTGCCGATGGCAAGATTCTTGTCGCTGGCGACGGGTTCGCGTGCCCCGTCCCCACCCCGGACGGACTCATTGCAGGCTGGCAATTCCGACTCCACGACCCCGGTGACGGTGGCAAATACCGATGGGCCAAGAATGCCAAGCTATCCATCGGGGAAATGCCGATGGGCTACCATCGTCCCAACGAACAAACCGCGAATTATATCGGTTTGTGCGAGTCGCCATCGATTAAGCCCGCATTAGCCGCCAAGAAACTAGGGACGATCGTCTTGGGTGCGGCATCGGCAAACTTCTCAGCATCGCCCCAACAATTCAAGGAATATCTGTCAAAAGCCAGCGAGGAAACCGGGTCTAAAACCGTCGTTCTCTTCCCCGATGGCGGGATGCTCGACAAGAAACACAAGACCGTCCGCAAATGTTATGCTCGCGCCCTAAAGTTAGCCAAAAAGTGGGGGTATTCTGTCAAAATTGCCTGGTGGAATCAGTGGAATAAAGCCGATGGAGATATCGATGAAATTGGCAGCGAAGCCATTGCCAACATCGAACATATCGAGCCGTCTCGGTACTTTACGCACCTGTTAAACCAGTACGCCAATCGCACCAAAAACGAGCGAGCTACTGTCAATGGCGCTAAGGCAGAAAACCAGGAATTCCTAGAAGACGATAGCTCTCAAGAGGTTGCCGCGTCCTTACTTGTCGAGCGCAATATCTATGATGACTTGAGTTCGCTTGGCGATTACGAGCCTAACATCCGTCTCAACTGCGAGCGATTGCCTGAAGACCTCTATCAGTTAGTGCCTCAGTCGGGTATTGCTTGGCTCTATTCAATTTATGCAAGCGGCAAATCTAAAGCAGTCATCGGCCCCGTCATTGAACGAGCCAAAAACGAAGGCAAAACTGTACTATCTGTAGCGGTTCGGATTAGTATCGGTCGCGAACAATCGACTAAATTCGACATCACTTGGATCGATGAGTTCGGGCAAAAGCATAGCACTTGTGGCGTGTGCTTTGACTCGTTGCTAAAGGTAGTCAATCGCCATTGGGACGTAATTATTATCGATGAGGCACGCGCCGGGGTCAAACACCTTTTAACGGGCAATACCCACATCGGCAAAATCCGTCCGCAGGTGTTAAAGGCGTTCCGAGGAGTCATTGGCGACACGCTCAACAATGGCGGCTTGTTGTTGCTAGCAGATGCCGACCTCACCCATGTCGAAATCGACTACGTTCGTCAATTTGCACCGTCCGCGCCCGTGTTTGGCATCCTTAACGAACATACGGGGCCGAGTTTTCCCATCGACTTCTACCGGGAAAAGCGAGGCACTTTGCAGTCTCGTTTAATGCAGTCAATTAGCAGCGCGATCGTTTCTCCATTGAATCGGGGACAAGACCCCGAGCCTATACTTGTTTGTGCCGACAGCCAGAAAGAGCTAGAAGCGCTGCACCGGGAAATTATCAAGAAATTCCCCCAACTTTCGGAGCGCGTTTGCCGCGTTGATTCCAAGACATCAACCGAGGAGTTTGCTAAGCAGTTTTGCGCCAATCCCAATCGCTTTATCGAGCAAACTCGTCCGTTAGTGATGCTCTATTCTCCTACCGTTTTCGTCGGTGTGAGCATCGAGATTGAGTGGTTTGCGTATTTAGTCAGCTTCTATTTTGGGACGCTAGAGCCAGTAGAATTTACCCAATTATGTAAGCGGTATCGTCCCATCGTGCCGACTGCAATTTGGGCATCCGACACGACGACAAACTGGGATGGAATCAATTCTTGCAACCCAAAAGAAGTTAAGAGTATTCTTGCAGCCAAACTGCACGAATCTCATCAAGCCACCAACGAAGTTATCGCCCTGCTGCGGGCTGAATCGTCGTCGGCTGTAGAGTTGGGCGAAAAGATTATGGCACTCGGAAAAGGAGAATACAGCAGCCCCCATCTAGACGCATGGTGTAAAATTAAAGCACGGGATAATTATACAAAATATCGCCGTGCTGATATTTTGAAAGAACACTTAGAAGACCGCGTAAATGCGCGTTTACAAATCAAGATGGGAGAAGCAACTACCGAAACCGAAGCCAACAAACAGCAGCGACAGGCGATTAAAGCAGAGGAGGCGCAAGCGCTTTCTGATGCGGCTTTAAGCGATATGACGATCGAGGAGGCGCAAGCCATCCTAGACGATCCCAGTACGTCGTACAAAGAGCGCATCGAAGCTCACGGCGTGATGTTGCGAGAGCGCTATCAAGGAGTGCAATGGACTCCCGATATGTGCCTGTTCTCGATAGTAGATAACCCCACCTTCTTGTCATCTCAGTCGCGTTTTTACTGGCTGCATAATTTAGAGAAGCTACGGTTACGAGAGGCAAAACATATCGCCAAACACGAGAAAAAATGGCTCGAAGGCGATGTTTTCTTGCCCGATATCAATGCCGAGTTTCCCCGATTGCAGTGTCTCGCTCGTTGGGGTTTTCTAGATATCATTGCCGCTTTAGAAGCGGGGGAAGAACTCAATGCCTCATCTGATGTTATCGTCAAGGCTTTTGACGCGATGAAGCGCGATAAGAAGTCCCTAAAACGACATTTCAATATCACCATCAAACCGCCCAAAAAACGCAAGAAACGCCAGCACAAAGGTGGTACGTCGCCAATTGCTTTAACGAATCGGATGCTGCGATGGCTTGGCGTACCGATTAAAGTTCGTAAGTTGAGCGATGGCAGCCGCCTCTACTCTCTCAACAGCGAGTTTTATTACTCTCCCCATCGTTGCTCGATTCAGGTCGCCTTAAAGACCCGACACGAGTCCGCCTTGGGCTTTAACAAAGACGACTACCCGCAAGATATGAATTGGGGCGCGTGTCGGTTGTCTTTGAAATACTATCGAGAGCAATTCGAGATCGCACGGGGAATAGACAGCCAGCCAGTCAGCGATCCCGAACCCGTGCCACCGCCATTGCCACCACCGGATCCCGTCCCGCCACCGATACCACCGCCATCGCCACCACAAGAACGCTGGCTATCCATTCCCGAAAATTGCCCGATCCGGTGGCTTGCTAGCGTCCGCGATCGCCTCATCAAAGAGGGACACGATCTAGTAAGGCTGACGGGTAAGACCTTATGGATACCGCGATCTGACGGATGCGGCGAACGACCCGAAAAATTGCGACCGAATGAGTTCGCAGCACTAACAAGCACTTAGCGGACGCTCGCATCGTTTCTAAGCCGCGATAATCCCCCGATAGGCACTTAGCCTACCGGGGCGATCGTCATGGGCAAATGGGGCAATTTTAAGGGGATCTCTTTGCTCAACTAATAAGGTGAGGCAAGCAATAGCGGATCGGCATGGGGGCAATGCGATACCATGCCGGGAATGGCAGCGAGCGGGCTGGCGATCGCCCCGTTTTGGGGTCTAAAGCCAGCGAGAAATCTCTTTTTGTACTCATTTTGTACTAACAATATAGTCCGGCACTTTTGACCCTGTATATAGTAAATGCCGGGGGAATTGCCGCCCCGGAATCCCTTCTGTCGAGCCACTTTCGAGGGATATCCTTGTCTGTTCGTGTCGTCGTTTGGGGCAAGGTGAGGGGGGCGATCTCTAGGCAATCGCTTACAAAATCAGTAGCGGCGGTGCGCCGGGGGAGAATTGGCGCGTTCGCGGAAATTCCGGTGCAGTATGGATAGAGCCGAAAAGCAGCGCAGACAGCACATATAGCTTTGCTCAACTAACAAGGTGAGCAAGGTCTCAGGCGCGTTATCTGTGGAGTTGTGCGGGGTCGCGGCGATAATCGCTCAAATCCTCTAAGGGAGTGCATTCTGGCGATTCCGAGCAGCCTTGTCGGGGGTGCGGGGTGAGCCATCGGCGGCGATGCGATACCGAGCCGGGTAGAGTGTGTGACGAACACGGCGAAAATTATTAGTACAATCGCAGTACACAAGGGGCGATCGTGTCGTGTTTGTGGATCCAGCTTGAGGTCGTCAAGACGAACGCGCCCTTAATTGTACGATTATCGATAGCGATAGAGGTGGATCCACTTTTGGAGACGATCGCGTTCGCGGTATCTGATACCAAGCCGGGGAAAGAGAGTCGATGTGATATCAAAGCGGGCAACGGGCAGAACTGTAATAAAAATTAACATTAAGGTAGTGCGGCGCATAGCATCGTTAGCATCAGATGTCAAGGCGAGCAAAAGTGCCGATTAAGGAAAACTTATCAATCGCGGGATTGACATCGCATGGGGACAGGCGGGAATATGATATCGAGCCGGGAATCGATAAGATATCCGTATCAGTGGCGGCGATAGATACAGATATGTGATGCCAAAGCGGGAAATCGATAGGAATATATGATGCTAACGCGGGAAAAAGTGCGTGGGGCATCCGATATCGAGGCGGGAAGCGGCAAAATCG